>NZ_JAYGGZ010000039.1:0-67037 GCF_034931465.1 Anabaena sp. UHCC 0399
GCCTCAGTCTAGTGGAGAAATTAAGCAGGGACGGATTGATTTTTATAAAGAAAGGCATTTTATTCTTGAAGCCAAGCAAGGGAGTATAAAATCTGGTGGTAGCACACCCAAGCGAGGTACGCGAGCCTATGATCAATATATGCAAAAGGCGTTTATTCAAGCCACTGCTTATGCACTTCATTTACCAGTAAAGCCGCCTTTCTTGTTAACTTGTGATATTGGTTCACATTGGGAATTATGGATGGGATTTAGTGCCAATTATGGCGGTTATGGTGCAAGACAAATTATTAAGCTAGATGATTTATTAAAAGTAGATATTTTTGAGCTATTTATTGATATTTTCAATGATCCTCAAAAGCGTAACCCAGAGAAAATTAGGGCAAAGGTAACGCGAGAGGTAGCCAATGATTTAGCTAAATTAGCCAACTGGTTAGAAAAGCAGCAATATGACCCTCACAAAGTTGCTAATTTTTTGATGCGTTGTATTTTCACAATGTTTGCTGAAGATGTACAATTTCTCAAAGGGGAAGTTTTTACTAAAGCATTAAAAGAAAGATGGATATCCAATCCAAAAAGCTTTAAGTCACAGATTGAAACTTTATGGCAGACAATGGATACAGGGGGAACTTTTGGTTTTGATGCTATTTTGAAATTTAATGGTAGTTTATTTGCTGATACGGAAGCATTTGATTTACCAAAAGAGCAATTGAAAATGTTACTGCAAGCAGCCCAAAGAGATTGGAGTCAGGTAGAACCGGCAATTTTTGGCACTTTGTTAGAAAGGGCTTTAGATTCTCATGAACGCAGTAAATTAGGCGCACATTATACGCCGCGTTCTTATGTGGAAAGGTTAGTTCGTCCTGTAGTAATAGAACCATTGCGCCAAGATTGGTTAGAAACAGAAATTTTAGTTAACCAATTATTGAAAGTTGAAGGTGATCAACTTGAACCAACAGCAACTCAGCAAAAGAAAGCAGTAGAATTAATTAAAGAATTTTTGCAGAAACTGAGAGCTATTAAAATTCTTGACCCTGCTTGTGGTTCGGGTAATTTTTTGTATGTAACTCTAGATTTATTAAAAACTTTAGAATCAGAAGTTATACGACGGATAACTGATATTACTGGACAATATCAAATCAATATTTTAGAGCAAGTTAATGTTTCACAATTTTTAGGAATTGAGGTAAATCCTAGGGCGGCTAGTATTGCAGAACTTGTTATTTGGATTGGTTATTTACAATGGTACTTTAAGCAATTTGGTAATACTTCGCCACCAGAACCAGTTTTACAGAAGTTTAATAATATTGAATTTCGAGATGCGGTGTTGGCTTGGGATGGTAGAGAACCTGCAATTGATTCTACCAGTCAACAACCGCGAACCCGTTGGGGTGGAAGCACAATAAAGCATCCTGTTACTGGTGAAGATGTACCAGATTCTACCGACCAAATACCAATTTATAGCTATATAAAACCCCGTCCGGCTGTATGGACTGAGGCTGATTATATTGTTTCAAATCCGCCATTTATTGGGAATGCGAGGATGAGGGAATTATTAGGTGATGGTTATACTGAAACGCTACGTCAAGTATATCAAGATGTGCCGGATACTGTTGATTATGTTATGTATTGGTGGCATAAAGCAGCAGATTTGGTCAGGAAAGGTAAAGTTAAGCGATTTGGATTTATTACAACTAATAGTATTAGTCAGGTTTGGCAACGACGAGTTATTCACTTCCATCAGAACCAAAAGAATCCAATTAAGTTAAGTTTTGCTATTCCGGATCATCCTTGGGTTGATGGAGGTGCAGCAGTAACAGTTGCTATGACAGGTGCAGTATTGGATGATTCAAAGAAAACTGGAAATATCCCTCAAATGGGTATAGTTGTCGCTAAAGGCGAAGGAGAAACACCGGAAGAATCAGCCGATAGAGTAGAAGTACAATATCACAGTGTAGGCTATATTTTTAGCAATCTGAAATCAGGTGTTGATATAGCTAATACAATTCCTTTACAAGCCAATAAAGAATTATCTACAAAAGGAATGATGTTATCAGGTCAAGGTTTTATCCTGGATACTGTTGAATTAAAAATACTAAACTATAATATTAATAATTTACCTGATGTAATAAAAATATATAGAAATGGACGTGATTTAATTTCATTAGAAAAGGAGAGGTTTATCATTGACTTATTTGGGTTAACCAAAGAACAGGTAATTTATAGATATCCCACTATTTATCAATGGATTTTACAAAGAGTTAAACCTGAAAGAGATTCAAATAATAGAAAAACATATAGGGATTATTGGTGGATATTTTCAGAACCAAGGGCTAAGATACGTCCAGCTATATTTAATTTAAATAGATATATTGCTACTCCCAGAACCACAAAACATAGGTTTTTTACGTTTCTAAACAGTAATATTATATCTGAAAGTGAGATTATAATGATTGCTTTGAGTGATGCTTACTTTCTAGGTATTTTATCTAGTAAAATACACGTAATATGGGCATTAGAAGCGGGAGGCGATTTGGGAGGTAATACTCCAAGATATAATAATTCTGTTTGCTTTAATCCCTTCCCCTTCCCTGACGCTACAACAGAACAAAAAGAAAAAATCCGGGACTTAGGGGAAAAATTAGACGCACACCGCAAACAAGTACAAGCACAACATCCCGATGTCACAATTACCGGAATGTATAACCTCTTAGAAAAATTACGTGCTAAACAAACCTTCACCGATGCCGATAGAAAATATAATGATAAAGCCTTAGTCTCCATTCTCAAACAAATTCACGATGAACTAGACGCGGCTGTATTTGCAGCTTATGGATGGTCAAACAATATCAGTAATGATGAAATTTTAGAAGGATTAGTTAACCTCAATGCTGAACGCGCAGCAGAAGAACGTAACGGTTTAATTCGTTGGCTACGTCCAGAATATCAAGCACCCAATGAAGTTACAACTCAGGTAACAATTGCAGGTATCACCGCAACTGAAGAAACCACAATTACACCCATAGAACAGAAAGCATTTCCCAAAAAATCGAAAGAACAACTTGCAGCCATTCGGGATTTATTACGCACCAGTGGCGGTGAATGGACTGTAGAACAAGTAATGAAACAGTTTAAAGTCACCCAGCGACAAAAGAAAGTCATTGCTGACCATTTAGAAAGTTTAGAATGGTTCAATATTCTAGTTAGTTCAAATGACAATGGTGTAACACGCTGGCAATACAATGAAACTAAAGGAACTGAAAATATAAACAGCTAAAGTTATACTTTCTGGTGATAATCAAATGGTGATTATGCCTAAAAATTTTATAGTCAAGGTGATGAAGTTTATATTAAATAGGAAAATTAAGCATAATGAACACTAAACTTGTTGAATCAATATTGCAACTAATTTTGTCTTTACCAACAGACGAACGTTTGTGGTTAGAAGAAAAATTATTTAGCAATATTCCGTATCCTTCTAGCAACAAGTTAATGAATTTAGCAGAAAGTGGGCATTCATTTAATTTTCTCTATGACGAACCAGATATCTATACTCTTGAGGATGGAGAACGGATCTAGTGAAACTGATTAAAGGAGACTTAGTTCTACTACACCTTTCACTGACTTAAGCCAAACAAAATTACGCCCTGCGCAAAAACTCTCTCAAACCCTTATTTCTCTGTGTTCTCTGCGTCTCTGTGGTATGCGCTACGCGCACGCTACGCGAACGTTATTCCGTAATTTGTGCGTAAGTCCTATTAATTTGAGAGCGATCAGCTACGCTACTCCATCGCACTCGAACACCTATGATATAAAAAAATCCCCCTCTAATGGCAATAAAGGGGGATGATGCAAAATGGTCAGAGGAAATTGAAAACTTTATCCGAATTTACCGGCTGTTGAGGCTATGAGGAATGCTGCATAGGTCAACACATAGCCAACAGTGAAGTGTGCTAGACCAACTAACCAACCTTGGACGATAGATAAAGCTACAGGTTTATCTTTCCAACGTACTAAGTTAGCTAACGGTGTGCGTTCGTGCGCCCAAACCAGGGTTTCAATTAATTCTTGCCAGTAACCACGCCAGCTAATTAAGAACATGAAACCGGTTGCCCAAACGAGGTGTCCAAAGAGGAACATCCACGCCCACACAGAGAGGTTATTTGTACCGTAGGGGTTATAGCCGTTAATTAACTGTGCAGAGTTAGCCCAGAGATAATCACGAAACCAACCCATGAGGTATGTTGAGCTTTCGTTAAATTGGGCTACATTACCTTGCCAAACGCCTAAATGCTTCCAATGCCAATAAAATGTCACCCAACCCAAAAGGTTCAGCATCCAGAAAAAGGCGAGGAAAAAGGTTTGTTGCCAAGAGGAGCTTTGACAACTACCGCCACGACCAGGGCCATCACAAGGGAAGTTAAAGCCAAAGTCTTTTTTATCAGGGAACAGCTTACTACCACGGGCATCTAATGCACCCTTCACACAAATTAGTGTAGTGGTATGTAGACCGAGAGCGATCGCATGGTGAACTAAGAAATCACCAGGGCCAATGGTCAAGAACAGGGAATTAGTCCCCGCGTTAATTGCATCTAACCACCCTGGTAGCCAGACGTTGGCGTGGTTGGGATAGGCTGTAAACGCAATACTATCTGGATTAGATAACAGGGCATCCATGCCATACAGCAGTTTACCGTGAGCAGATTGGATAAATTGAGCAAACACTGGCTCAATCAAAATCTGCTTCTCCGGTGTCCCAAAGGCAACTACTACATCGTTGTGAACGTATAACCCCAGGGTATGGAAACCCAGGAATAAAGACACCCAACTTAAGTGAGAGATAATCGCTTCTTTGTGCTGGAGGACGCGATCGAGTACGTTACCTTTGTTTTGTTCGGGGTCGTAGTCTCTCACCCAGAATATCCCCGCGTGGGCAAATGCCCCAATCATCAAGAACCCAGCAATATATTGATGATGGGTATATAACGCTGCTTGGGTAGTGTAGTCCTTAGCCATGAAGGCGTAAGGCGGCAGGGAGTACATATGTTGCGCTACCAAGGAAGCGGCTGTTCCCAAAGCTGCCAGGTGAATACTCAACTGGAAGTGCAGGGAGTTATTGTAGGTGTCATAAAGCCCTTGGTGGGGCAGGTTAAACTGACCTTCGGTGCGGATACCAAAGAAATTTTTAGCGTTTAGCATTTCTTTGATACTGTGACCGATACCGAAGTTAGTGCGGTACATATGACCGGCGATAATAAAAATAACTGCGATCGCTAAATGGTGATGCGCCATATCAGTCAACCACAGAGATTCTGTCTGGGGATGGAAACCACCCAAAAAAGTCAAAATCGCCGTTCCCGAACCTTGAGAAGTCCCAAAGATATGTCCGGCTGTATCCGCATTTTGGGCATAGACACCCCAATTCCCACTCCAAAATGGTGCTAACCCTGCTGGGTGAGGTAAGGTGGTCAGGAAATTATTCCAACCAACATGAACCCCGCGAGATTCAGGAATCGCCACGTGAACCAAGTGACCAGCCCAAGCCAAAGAACTGACACCAAATAAACCGGCTAAGTGATGATTTAAACGAGGTTCAGCACTCTTGAACCAAGTCAAACTAGGACGGAAGTTGGGCTGTAAATGCAACCAACCAGCAAACAGAAATACTGCTGCTAATAATAAGAGGAACACCGAACCAATGTACAAATCATTGTTAGTTCGCATTCCAATGGTGTACCACCAATGATAGACACCAGAGTAAGCAATGTTAACTGGGTAGTTAGCCCCACCTTGACTAAAAGCTTCTACGGCTGGTTTACCGAAATGAGGATCCCAAATCGCATGGGCGATGGGACGAATATGTAGGGGATCTCTAATCCACTGTTCAAAGTTGCCTTGCCAAGCTACGTGAAACAATAAGCTAGAAGCCCAGAGGAAAATGATCGCTACATGACCGAAATGAGTAGCGAAGATTTTTTGATATAAATTTTCCTCTGTCATCCCATCATGGCTCTCAAAGTCGTTACCTTGAGCCATTGCGTACCAGATGCGCCGCGTAGTTGGATCTTGAGCAAGATCCTGGCTAAATTTAGGATATTTTACTGCCATGTATTTTGATCACATCCTTTTTTGCTCAACTAGTTTGCTATTGCTAATCAGCTAGCAATTCTTGACGTTTTTCATAGCAAAACTGGTGTTTATAGAGATAAATCAGGCGGATTTTAGGACATTACATTTGTAGATAACGGGATGGATTCGTCTCTATAGGAGTAATAAACAAATTAACTACTACTACTTCCATCTCACCAGAGGAAGAGATTAGGATGAATCTCTTTTTTAGTTTGTTAAGCAATTAACAGCCGAAATAATTTTTGAGCATCGCTTACTTTACCGTAGGATACGGTGGTTTATTTTAAATAAACCATTCTAATTGCAAATTTAGCTCTAATTTTCAAGGATTGATAATGCCGTAGTAAATAGCAGCAACAAACAAAATGGCTAAAAATCCCAAGATAAAACTACTACGCAACAATAGAGTAAATCCGTCCTTTGTAGGGGAAAATATTGGCTCATTTGGAATACTTTGCTGATTCATATCGTTGCTTGGCATATTCCGGCGCAACACTAATTTTGTAGCATTTACACTAGATTTATCTTTTGATTGCATAGACTGTAGTCACGTTGTTCAAGTTAGGATATTGCTATTTATTTAAAAAATATTTGCTGGCTACATCATTCTTGAGAATTACTTTTCAACCTATCTGTAAATCCATTCATTAGAGAGAGGTTGAAATTGCTCAAAGTGATTAAAGTGCTAAATAAAAGGGTTAACCAAAAGTAATTTACTGATGTTTAAATTTCTCAACCAAGTTAGTGATTATGTCCAAACCTCATTTGAATCTGGGCGATATATAGGACAAGGACTATCAGTAACATTCGACCATATGAACCGCCGTCCTATTACTGTGCAGTATCCTTATGAGAAACTGATCCCCTCCGAACGTTTCCGGGGAAGAATTCACTTTGAATTTGATAAATGTATCTCTTGTGAGGTTTGCGTGCGGGTATGTCCGATTAACCTACCTGTAGTAGATTGGGAATTTGACCAAGCCACCAAAAAGAAAAAACTCAACCATTACAGCATTGATTTTGGGGTCTGTATTTTCTGCGGTAACTGTGTGGAATACTGCCCGACTAACTGTATATCATTTACTGAAGAATACGACCTTTGTACATACGATCGCCACGAATTAAATATGGATAATGTGGCTATGGGGAGATTACCTTACAAAGTTACTAATGACCCAATGGTGACACCACTTAGAGAGTTAGTTTACTTACCAAAAGGAGTATTAAATCCTCACGGCGTTCCTGATGATGCTCATCGACCAGGGTTATTACCATCTGAAATTTTAGAGCAAAATTTAGAAAATAATAATCATTAAGAAAATGAAATTATTAAAGACAAATGTTGCTAGTCTGATAGGAATTGTCGGATTAAGTACAGCGATCGCAGTTGTTAGTTATTCCCACTTACCAGCCACTGCTAAAATAATCACCCAAAATCCTCCTGAGACTATTAAAGAGCAAACCCAAATTACTCAACTTGATAGAGTATATATGACAGAAGCGGTTCAAGCAGGCATGGCAGAAATCGCAATGGCAAACTTGGCATTACAAAAGTCTCAGGATGATAAAGTTAAACAATATGCCCAGCAGATGATCAAAGACTATACACCTGTAAATCAAGAATTAATGCAGTTGGCTACCCAAAAAGCCATTACTCCACCAACGGATATGGGTATTAAATATCAAGCTTTAATCACGCAACTATCAAAATTATCTGACGCAAATTTTGATCAGGCATACGTTAATGAAGCTGGTATCAATAGAAACATGGAAGGATTGATCCTCAACAGTCGTCTGTTACAACTGGGTCAAGATACTGATTTGAAAGCCTTTGCTGCCAAAAGTATACCTCTGATAGAAGCGCATTTGCAATTGGTTGATCAACTGTTCGCAGCACCGACTCAGCAATAAAAGAGAGCGCAGGGGCGCAGGGGGAGAGCTTTGAAACGCTAGTTATTGCAACTGAAATTCATCAAATTTGACCACTTCCGAATCTGGCTTGCGGGTATCAAAACGATAGCTGCTAATTGTACCCGTTGCTGTTTCAAAGATACTAAAAACTGTAATATCATTGCTGGCAAGATAAGGCATAGGTTTACTATCTTCACCCACCAAAGGATTAATTGTAGGTAACACAGGTTCTAAGCCGTTGGGGTCGCCGATCGCAGTATAATCTTCCTGATAACCAAATGGCACTTCTCGCTTTTTCTCACCCCAAGCTGCACCATAAGAGTTACCAACATTAGATGTTTCTAAAAAGTGCATTCCCCTAGAACTAACAAAGCGATTCCATAAATGGGAATGACCATAAAAAACTAGTTGTACTTGAGCAGCTTCTAGTAAAGGGATGACATCACGAATTATATAATCTGATTGCTTAGGATACTCATAACGCACAGCTTTAATTTTGCCTTCAGTGTCTCGTTCAATAATTTGTAAAGGTTCAGTGTAGGGGGGTACGATGTTATCACCCAAAGTATGGGGCGGGTGATGAAACATGACAATTTTGTATTTGGCTTGTTGAAAGTCTGGGCTATTGAGTTCTTTTTCTAGCCAATTATATTGCTGACTACCTTTATTAATTGGTTCATAAATTATCTGCCCATAACCCCAATTTTCCGGCTGATTCAAATCTGTTGCTGCTTCCTTATATCTACCTTTATAGGAGGCATCTAAATTAGGAGTCCGCCACATATTAGTAATGTACAACACTACCAAGCGGACATCTCCAAAAGTAACTGCATAATATTTTTTACCACCCTCTTGACTTTGAGGTAAAGTCAAAATCTCTTCGTAGGTAAATGTATTAAATGAGTTATCGATTAAAGATTTACCACTATATAACCTTTGGGCAACATCACGGGGAATCGTATCATTAAATTCACCATCTAAGCTGTCAGTTCTGGCTAATCTGCCCATGACTTCATGATTGCCAATGCAAGTATACATGGGTGCGTGTTGAATGATTTGCCCACCTTTGTAGGTTGTCTTCACGCCGTTGTGTTCCATTTCATAACTAGCGCGACCTTGCAACCCAGGAAAAAACCCATTCCCCCGATTATCATCAAACCATTCTGAGGCGCGGTCAGGGACATTCACTAAATCACCAGCGAACCAGACTGCATCTACTTGTCCGACAGTTTCCACAACCTTTTGCAGATTTGCTGGGGTCATGGGTTTGAGTTGGTGGTCTGAGGTGAGGAGAATTTTTAGCGGTGTGTTTGGTTGGGGGGTGGGTGCAAGGGTAAATACATCGCTGCTGATACTTTGACCGTCTTCTCTGATACTGGTGACACGATAGTTAACCCGCACCCCAGGAGTTAACCCAGTCACCTTAGCTTCATGTCGCCAGATATTGCGCTTGACTGGTTGTTGATAAACTTGTCCGTTTTGGGTTTGCTTGGCGACTCGTGAGTTTTGGTCTTCCCGTGTGCGGCTAAGTTTTGTGGTGCTGGCTAGGGTAGTTTGCTGTAAATTCTCGCCATAGGTGACTTGATGTTGTTTACCAGTAAACTCAGTAAACCACACTACTCTGACTGAATTTTCCGTTGGTAGTTGCAAAAATGGGTCGGTCAGCAGTTGCGGTTGTGAGGTCATAGTTGTTTGCCCAAATGAACGCACACTAATCAGGGTAAGGCATAGAAAAAACAAAATTACAGGGGTTAGCAGTTTCATTTTTAGCCTCGCTGCTGCGATCGCTCTTAGTATACAGGTGACAGGTGACAGGGAGGAGGGAAGGGGAGTGTTGCTGTTATTTTTGGCTAGTGCGTAATTGGGTTGGTTGGAGGGTTATTTTTTGATACATACTTCCTCATAACGCTGACCAGCAATCTGCCAAGTAAATTCTGTTTCTACCAGTTGTCTGCCGTTGTGAGATAATTCTGCCCGTAGTTGTGGATGCTCGAACAGTTGCTTAATGGCATCAATGTATTCTGCGGTTTGATTGGCTCTTAATGCTGCCAAAGGTATATTATCACCATCTACAGCCAGTCCTTCTAAACCGCGATCGCTGGCTACGACCGGCACACCTGCGGCCATGGCTTCTAAGGTTTTATTTTTAATGCCAAAACCCGTCCGCATGGGGACAACGCAGACAGTTGCTTTGTGGAGGTAATCTACCATTGAAGGTACACGTCCAGTCACGGTAATTCCTGGTTGAGTTTGCAGTGCTAAAACTTCCTGTGTAGGTCGAGAACCAACAATATCGAAAGTAGTATCAGGATAATATTTTTGAATTTCTGGCAATACTTGATTAGCAAAGAAGCAGACAGCATCCATATTTGCCAGATTATCCATTGCACCGATAAATACTAATTTATGTCCATGTGGGTCAGTAGTGCGGTAGGGAAAGGTTACGAAGTCTACACCATTAGGAATGACTGCAATGTGACTTTTTGAGTTAAATTCCTGCAATTGGATTTTATCTTCTTCTGTCGTGACTACAATCGCGGAAAACTTAGAGCAATATTTCTGTTCATAACGGCGTAACAGAGGCAAATTAATTTTATCTCGCAGCACATTTTCCGAAACACCGCTTGTTAGCTGATTGAGACAAGTACCGTAGACAGAACTATGAACATTCACTATAGTTTTGAGATGTTTTTGGAAATGCGATCGCACGTAAATTTCATTGACGCTGTGTTCGCAGGTCATCACATCATATTTTCCCTCCTCTACAACCCTATCAATCCACGCCTGCATCTCGCTGGAGTAGCGGGTAAGCACACTTGGTGGTGTCCCCTGTAGCCAGAATTGACTCAATCGCTGTATTTTCTTGACTATTCCCCCATTTGTGCTACTCTCTGGCGGACGCTCAAAAACAACTAAGTGATCTACGCAATCCTCTAAGCCGGCGATTTCTGCGTCTGTAACATCGCGATCGCGTTGAGTTACTAAAGTAATAGTATGATTTTGACTGAGATATTTCAGTAAATTAAACGTCCTCACCTGTGTTCCCCCCCGTGTAGGTGGATAGGGAAAGGTGGCAGATAGCATTAAGATATTCATACAACTAAATCAAATAATGATACCTATAACATGACCTGATCAACGCATGGATGTCATTTATGTTTATCGGTTTTTGTGAAGTTTTATTAAATTTAAGCTACGAAAAGCCTGCTAATCATAGCATTTCCTAGCCTGCTAAAGTACAGCTTTAAAGCTAATAACCTTGTTTAACAAGATTTGGGCGTACCTCAGTTGCTTAGAAGAAGCTATATAACGCGATGTGCAACTTATTTTTGAAACCCCTCTCCATAGCTTGCTTCTCTTACGTTCCCTGCAAGGCTATCCATTACCCAAAACTTTCTTAAAATGACGGAAAAGTAGATAAGGAAAGGGTTGTAGAAAATGGGATGGTTATGTAGGTTGACAAAACACAAGAATAATGGGGGGAAGGAAAAATCAGAGAAGAGCGATGGCGGTTGACGTTTCGAGTGCTGATGGCGATCGCTTAACCGCCCAGCGTAGGCTATCACCTGCTCTAAAAAGAACCTATAATCATTCCAGCTAGTAAAATAAAACCAATCCAAACGTTCTGACGGAACATTTGCCCATAAACAGGATTAGGTAATTCTGGTTTCCTTAATTGGAGAAACTGCCAAAACCAGCCAATAGTCCCAATCGTTAAACTAATCCAAAAAGCTAATTTTAGGTGAATAGCAACACCTAGCCACCCTAATAAAGCGATCGCACCCGCAAAGAATATACCAATGGCTACAGGTGCGTAATCTCCGAAAAACAAGGCACTGGAATTAACACCAATGCGGCGATCATCTTCGCGATCGCTCATGGCGTAAACTGTATCAAATCCCAATGTCCACAACAAAGTAGCCCCCCACAATAACCAAGTGGGTTGAGAAATATTCTGTGTAACTGCACTCCAGCTAATTAACACCGCAAATCCCCAGGCGATTGATAATACCAATTGCGGTACAGGGAAAACTCGCTTCGCACCAGGATACAACAGAATCACCGGGACAGCCGCCACAGATAACCAAAAACTTAAGGGGTTGAGATAAAACGCCAGCACCGCCGCACAAGCTAAGGCGACAATCCCCACCCCAATCCCCACTTTTACAGATAACGCACGGGAAGCGAGGGGGCGATCGCGGGTTCTTTCCACCTCTGGATCAATATCCCTGTCCCACAAATCATTTACCACACACCCAGCCGCACTAGTGGCAAGAGTACCCAAGATAATCACCCCCACCAATGCTAAAGGCGGCTTACCAGCAGCAGCCAAAAATACTGCCCAAAGTGCAGGAATCATCAAAATCAAACGTCCTTCGGGTTTATGCCACCGCAAAAGCAGGATAATCGTCAGCCAGACTGGTTCTTGGTTACGTTCTAACATAGGGTTGGGGATTGGGGACTGGAAATTATCATAGAATATCTTTTTTTGATATGGCAGTCGGAATATTGCTGCTAATGGGATGAAAAGTGCTGAGTTACGTTAGCGGTAGCGGGGCGTTGAGCCGGTGCTGAGTGAAAAGACCGCCCACAATTGGGCGTGGCTTTTACCGTAGTGCAGAGTTACTCAGCACTCAGCACTCACCACTCAGCACTGAGTTGGTAACTTTGTCAATTAACTTCCTCGGTTGTCGCACCCAACTGGAGAGCATAGAGATTGGCATAAACACCTTGCTGGTCAACCAGTTGTGCATGAGTACCCCGTTCGACAATTTGGCCTTGCTGAATTACTAACACCTGATCAGCTTGGGTGACGGTGCTGAGGCGGTGAGCAATGACAAAACTAGTACGACCTTGCAATAAACGAGCGATCGCATCTTGTACGAGTGCTTCTGTACGGGTATCTATGCTACTGGTTGCTTCATCCAAAATCAAGATGCGGGGATTGATTAACACGGCACGCGCAATACTGATTAGTTGTCTTTGTCCTTGGCTTAGAGGCGCACCTCTTTCACCCAACTTAGTTGTGTAACCCTGTGGGAGAGAGGTAATAAACTCATGCACATTCGCCATTTGTGCCGCCGCTTCAATCTCGGATTGAGTAGCATAAGGCGCACCAAAGGCAATATTTTCCGCTACAGTCCCACTAAATAAAATATTATCTTGCAAGACAATGCCTATCTGACGGCGTAGACTCGCTTGGGTAACACTACGCACATCAATGCCATCAATTTTTACTCCACCATCAGACACATCATAAAAACGCAATATCAGGTTAATAATTGTCGTTTTGCCTGAGCCAGTATGCCCTACTAATGCCACCATCTGTCCTGGATAAGCGTGTAAATTTACACCTTTAAGAACTAATTGTTCTGGGCTATAACCAAACTTGACATTCTCAAATATCACCTCACCTTGAATAGCAGGCATTTTGGTAGCATTAGGTGCGTCTTGGAGTTGCGATGGTTCATCCAACAGCAGAAAAATTCGCTCTAGTCCGGCAAAGGCTGACTGAGCTTGGGTGTAAAACTGACTAAGGATTTGGATGGGGCGGAAAAACTGCTGCACATAAAGTAAAAAGGATGTCACCACACCGACTGTCGCGCCTCCTGTGACAGCGAGATAGCCACCGTATGCTAGTACACCTGCTGTAGCTAGAGTATTAAGAAAGTCAATCGACGGTAAAAAGGCCGAAGTAATTGCTACTGCTTCCACGTTGGCATCACGATTAGCCGCATTGAGCAGGTCAAATTCTGCAATGTTGAGATGTACACGATTAAATGCTTGTGCTTCTCGCACACTGCCAATATCTTCTTCTAACTTGGCAGAAAGTTTTCCAATTGTTTGTCGTGTAACGCGAAATTTAGTCCTCGCCCACCGAGCAAACAAGCTAGTAGTAAAAATCATCAATGGTACAACTAAGTTGCTTAACAGGCCGAGTTGTAGGTTGATTGAGAGCATCGCAATCACAATGCCAACCAAACTAAAAGTATTGCCTAGCATTTGAGCAACGGTTTGTCCAAAAGCTTGATTGACAGTATTCACATCATTGAGCAGCCGACTCATTAAGTCGCCAGCTTCACTGCGGTCAAAAAAGCTGAGTGGTAGACTCTGGATTTTCAGAAAAATATCTTGTCTCAGTTGCGCCAGCAATCGCTGCATAATCCAACCGACACGAATAATTTGACCCCGGATTGCCCAGATACCAAATCCGTAGATTAAAGCTAGTAGACCTAATAGCCGCAGCAACCCCTGCAAATTCCCCTTGGTTATCAGGTTATCAACTGACCAACCTAGTAAGAATGGCCCCAAAGCCTGGGTAGAAGCACCGATTAATACTAATGTCAGTGCTATGGGAATTTCTTTTTGAAAGGGGCGCAAGTATCGTAAGAAACGCCGGATGGTTGAGAGTTGTGGCGTTTCCTTCTGTTCGGATGCAATCATTGGGACTTTACCTCTCATCAGAATTTTGGATTTTAGATTTTGGATGAAAAGACTTAAATCAGAATTTGTTTCTAACTTTTCGCTGTCTTCTTAACTTGAGATTCTAAAATCGCACCGTAGAGTGGGCTGGTTTGCATTAATTCATCATGAGTGCCTTGGGCTACCAATCGTCCTTTATCTATGAGAAAAATGCGATCAGCATTCTTAACGGTACTAATGCGTTGAGCCACAACAAAAGTTACACAAGCTTTTTGGCGCATCATGTCGTCTAATGCGGCTTGAATTTCGGCAGCAGTTTTGGCATCTACAGCCGAGGTACTGTCATCCAAAATCAGAATACTATAATCGGTGAGTAAAGTCCGAGCGATCGCAATCCGTTGTTTTTGTCCTCCAGATAAACCAACGCCGCGTTCACCAACGATTGTCTCGTAACCATCCGGCAGATCGGTAATAAAATCATGGATTTGGGCAGTTTTGGCTACCTCAATTATTTCTTCTAATGCTGCCTTGGGTTTGGCGTAGGCGATATTCTCACGCAGAGTACCAGAAAATAATGTAGTTTCCTGAAATACAATACCAATGTGTGTTCTCAAACTTTTGAGTGTAAAATCACGCACATCCCGCCCATCAATACGAATCGCTCCCTTGGTGACATCATAAAAGCGAGGAATCAAGTTCATGATTGTACTTTTGCCAGAACCAGTCATCCCTAAAACAGCAATTAGCTCTTTAGGCTTAGTTTCAAAAGATACATTCTTCAGGATTTCGGTAGTCGCGCCAGGATAGCGAAAGGAGACATTTTCAAATGTGATTCTGCCGCCACAGGTATCAAAGGCGATCGCATCGGGGCGATCGCGAATATCGATTGTGGCATCTACCACCTCGTAGATGCGTGCAGCAGAAGCACCAGCTTGGGCGATCGCTGGTGCAGCAAAGCCTATCAGCAAAATTGGTTGGAAAATCAATACTAGATAGGAGTTAAACGCCACTAGTTCGCCAATGGAAAAGCTGTCCCTCATGACTTGCGCTCCTCCGTAGCCAAACACCGCCAGCGTCACCAAATTACTCAGCAAAAAGATAAACGGAAATGTACTCCTGATGGCGCGAATTGTCTTCATGTTAGCCGTGACTAACTCATCATTGAGGCTCGTATAACGAGACTTTTCCGCCGACTCCCGCACGAAGGCTTTTACTACCCTGATGCCAATTAGATTTTCTTGCAATACAGCATTTAGATCACTAAGTTTTTCTTGTACCTGTCGAAATATTTGGTCGTTACGGGTAACGAATCGCCCCATCAACCACGCAGATAACGGCACTACTGTCAGAGAAATCAGTGCTAGTTCCCAATTCATCACCAGCAAAAGTACCGCAATAGCCACTAATGTCACGACTCCACCGATGACTTGAATCAAACTAGTACCAATAAAGGTGCGGATTTGTTCAATATCACTGGTGACGCGGGTTAATAGTTGCGAAGTCTGTGACTGGTCATGATAGCTAAAACTGAGATTTTGAATCTTGCTGAAAATCTTGTTGCGTAGGTCATAGGCAACGCCTTGAGAAGCTGATTCTGCTAAATAACTTTGACCAAAATTAAATACACCGCGAGCGATCGCTGCTGCTACCATCCACGCCGCACTGTATATAACTATCTCTAAATCTTGCTTGACAATGCCCTGATCTATTCCCCAGCGAAATAATTGGGGAGTAACCGCATTTGTAACTGTCAAGAGCAGTAGACTGATCAAAGCTCCCAGCGAAATCCATCCGTAATTCCTCAAACTCCCTAGCACACGCCAGATTGCTTGCATTGACGAATTTTCCTGGTGTTCTGCCGGTGCAACCACTGGAATTTCTCCCTGATGTGTTTTAAAACTTAATCTCTCATACAAGAGTATGAATCAATTCAAAATAAATAAGAGGATATTATTTTTTGTAGGAAGGGGTGATGACCTACGTCGGGCGAATTTCTCAGAGGCTTTCATACTCCCGTTATATTTCTAGCAAAAACACAATCTTTCGCCGCAACTTTCAAGACGCTGCAATTGTCATTAAGATAGTAATTAGCAGGGTGAAAATACTTAAATTGGGTAGACTCGATACGGTCAACCTGAGTATAAGTACGTTGCAACCAATATCAGTGCCAACTACCCCGACACGCTATTTTTTCCCATCCTTCCTTAAATAGAGAGAGAAAACTAGATGCTGAATTTAGTTTCGGCTGACTGTTTGAGTGTTAATACTCAATCAGTTCAGCAGCAACAACGGATTATTGCGGCCATTGATATGGGGACAAATTCCCTGCACATGGTGATAGTCAGGATTGACCCGACTTTACCAGCTTTTAGCATTATTGGTAAAGAAAAAGAAACTGTACGCCTGGGCGATCGCGATATTGCTACTGGGGAGTTAAAACCAGAGATCATGGCAAAAGCGATCGCTGCTTTAGAACGCTTCCAAAAAGTCGCTAAAACTGCTAATGCGGAAACCATCATCGCTGTCGCCACTAGTGCGGTGCGGGAAGCTCCCAACGGTAAAGATTTTTTACACAAAGTAGAATCAGAGTTGGGTTTATGCGTTGACTTGATTTCTGGTCAAGAAGAAGCGCGACGCATCTATTTAGGTGTGCTGTCGGGGATGGAGTTCCATAACCAAGCTCACATCATTATTGATATTGGCGGAGGTTCTACAGAAATCATTTTGGGCGACAGTCACGAACCACGTACTCTCACTAGCACTAAAGTCGGTGCAGTGCGCCTGACTACTGAGTTAATCAGTTCTGACCCCATCTTAGATGTTGAGTTTCAGTACCTACAAGCCTACACGCGGGGGATGTTGGAACGTTCTGTAGATGAAGTCTTAGCCAATCTCCAGTTTGGCGAATTTCCCAAATTGATTGGTACTTCTGGCACGATTGAAACCATCGCCGCGATTCATGCGCGGGAAAAGTTGGGTACTATCCCTTCTACCCTAAATGGCTATAAATTCAGCCTCCCAGACTTGCAAGAATGGGTAAATCGCTTGCAGAAAATGACTAATGCCGAAATAGCAGCCATACCCGGTATGCCAGAGAAACGATCTGAAGTCATTTTAGCCGGGGCGGTGGTTTTACAAGAAGCAATGATGCTTTTGGGTGTAGATTCTATCTCAACCTGTGGGCGAGCCTTGCGGGAAGGTGTAATTGTTGACTGGATGTTAAGCCACGGCTTAATTGAAGATAGACTGCGCTTTCAAAGTTCAGTTCGTGAGCGTAGCGTGTTGAAGCAGGCGAGTAAGTACCAGGTCAATTTAGCATATAGCGATCGCGTGGCAGCTTTTGCTTTAAGTTTATTTGACCAAACCCAAGGAGAACTCCATCATTGGGGAACAAATGAACGACAATTACTTTGGGCGGCGGCAATTTTACACAATTGCGGTCATCATATTAGTCATTCGTCGCACCATAAACACTCTTACTATCTCATTCGGAATAGTGAATTGCTCGGCTACAACGAAACCGAGATCGAAATTATTGCCAATTTAGCCCGTTATCACCGCAAATCACCACCCAAAAAGAGACACGAAAATTACCGTAATTTGTTGAGTAAAGAGCATCGCCAAATCGTCAGTCAATTAAGTGCGCTGTTAAGATTAGCCGTGGCATTAGATAGACGACAAATCGGTGCGATCGCTCAAATCAAATGTGATTATTATCGCCAACTACAGCAGTTCAATTTGCTAATTTATCCAGCCAAGCCAGATGATGACTGTGCGTTAGAACTCTGGAGTTTAGACCTTAAAAAAGGAGTATTTGAAGCAGAATTCGGCGTGAAATTAGTAGCTCATTTAGAAAAATCTGCGATTCCTCATTTCTCCTAAATAGTAGGGTGCGTTACTTCGTTAACGCACCTATTCATTAATTTTGATAGCTGTCGAGAATATCCTGATTGAATCTCAGAAAAATTTACCCTTCTGATCTCTGCCTTTCTTCGGTCAGACGTCACCCTTGACGAGACAATGCAATTGCATTACTTTGATAATAGAGTTTAACCAACAGGTTGAGAAGTAGCTATGGCTATAAAACTAGCCCCATGTTCAGAATCTACCCTTACTGATCGTTATCAGACAACAATTCCTGATCCGATTCGCAAAGCTCTTGGCTTGAATAAGCGTGATAAAATCTGCTACACCATCCAACCCGACGGTCAGGTAGTGATTTCTCGTGTTGATCAAACACAAAGTGATCCAATAATTGGGAAGTTTATACATTTTCTGGCAGAAGATATTGAGAAAAATCCACAGCACTTAAAGGCAATTAGCACTGATCTAGTAAGTCATATTCAGTCCTTAGTTGCTGAAGTTGATTTTGATCTTGATGCACCACTTGTAGATGAGGATGAATAGATTTGTCCTTAAATCAGCCGCTAGTAATTAATGGGTGGAATATATTTGCTCATGCTCTTTTCCTGAACCAGGTTGAAGAACTTTTGATGCAAGTTGAATATTTACGGGAAAAATATCCTCAAGACTACAAAAAGAAAAATGCCGCGAAGCGTCTAGGGGCGATCGCACGATTGGCATTTGATGTTATTCCTCAAGATCCAACCCGTAGTGATTACCGTCAAGGAACTACTCTTGGTGATGATTACAAGCACTGGTTTAGAGCAAAATTTTTTCAGCAGTACCGCCTATTTTTTCGATATCATCAGGAAAGTAAAATTATTGTGTTTGCTTGGGTTAACGATGAGAACTCTAAGCGAGCATATAACAGTAATACAGATGCTTATCAAGTTTTTCAGAAAATGCTTGATAGTGGTCATCCTCCCAATGATTGGGATGATTTGCTCAAAGAGGCAAAGCAGGAAATTCATCGGTTACAAAATGTCATCAATGCAGAAAAACAAGACGAAATTCCGCCATTCCCTAATCCATAAGTATTATTTCCTTCACAAAAAGACACAATTGGGTAGAATTGGTTAAAGAAATCTCTGCATCTGTAAACCAAAGGCATCAGCAAACCCATGCAACTGAAACTCAGTGCATCTAAACTACCCTTCGCACCTCTACTACTCATCGCACCCTTTTTCCTCTGGGGAACGGCGATGGTAGCGATGAAAGGAGTCATTCCCCACACCACCCCCTTATTTATGGCGGGGTTGCGGTTGCTACCGGCGGGAGTGTTAATTTTAATTGTCGCCGCACTTATGGGTAGACCCCAGCCTACAGGTTGGAAAGCATGGCTGTGGATTGGTTTATTTGGCGTAGTTGATGGCACTTTATTTCAAGGATTTTTAGCCGAAGGATTACTTAGAACCAGTGCCGGGTTAGGTTCAGTGATGATTGATTCCCAACCTTTGGCAGTGGCGTTGCTGTCGTTGTGGCTATTTCAAGAACGTATTGGTTTATGGGGATGCCTAGGGTTAAGCTTGGGAGTCATGGGTATTAGTTTAATTGGCTTACCCGATGAGTGGATTTTCAGCATATTTGGGACTGCTTCAGAGGTCACAATCGGCAACTGGCAAAACCTTTTTGCTAGTGGTGAATGGCTGATGCTGTTAGCCGCTTTGTCTATGGCTGTCGGAACAGTCTTAATTAGATATGTGACCAAGTATACTGACCCAGTGACAGCTACAGGATGGCATATGATTTTGGGCGGCTTGCCATTATGGAGCGTTTCATCGGTTGTAGAATCTCAGCAATGGCAAAGTCTTGTGACTTCTGATTGGTTGGCTTTGGGTTATGCTACCGTGTTCGGTAGTGCGATCGCCTACGCTTTATTTTTCTACTTTGCCTCTAGTGGTAGCCTTACCAGTCTGAGTTCTCTAACTTTTCTCACTCCAGTCTTTGCTCTCCTATTCGGTCATCTCTTACTCTCAGAAGTTCTCAGTACATTGCAGTGGGTAGGAGTATTTCTCACTTTAGTCAGCATCTACCTCATCAATCAGCGTGATAACTTGGCAGGGCAAAATAAACATCTGGCGGTGGGAGAAACAGCTAATAAACAGCAAACACAACTTGCAGAAGCATCTACAAAGCAGCTGAATCCTGTAACGGTATCCGTCAGAAAATCTGAATCAGAAACGCTGTCCTAATTCCATTTTGGATGATGTTTGCCTAGCTTCTCATATCCCTACGGGTGCTACCAGTCCTGTTGGTAACAACTACCATACTTCAATTAACAGTAGCCCCAAGCTTCATTTGATGATTTTATCTCAACCTGATTGTGGTATAAACGATTTATTGTTAAAACAGAAAAAAAATAGACAGAAAAAAAATAGAAATCAATAATTAGTTAAGGTAATATAATTTACATAATTTCTACAAAAAATCAAGCTTTATTTGCCATATAAAAGTTAACATTTAGGCAGATTCTATCACTTCCCTAGCACTTTCATGCTGCAATTTTGAACTTAATATGAGGCTATACCGCTCCTCAATTTTAATCATCACCTATTTTTCTTGCCTGGGTTTTTACTTAAATCGCGCCAGCGCAACCACAACTAACCTAGTACCTAAAGTCTGGTATCTGGCACAAGTCAGTTCCGCTAGACCAACTAAGCCAGTTGTTCTCACACCAGGTAGTCAAGGATTAGATGTGCAGAACCTGCAAACTCAATTAACGGAGTTAGGGTACTATGATGACCTGATAGATGGAAAATATGGTCAAAGTACGAAAAATGCTGTAGTTCAATTCCAGACAGCCAAGGGTTTAAAAAGGGTGGATGGTTTTGCAGACCTGACAACCCAAAAGACTCTGCAAGCAGCATTTGCAGGCCGGAAAACGCAACTAGCCATCTCTCCTGTGACTGAGATTGCCAATTCAACCATCCCATCCACTACCAAACCCCAGTCCGACCAGAGAGATTTCATTTGGTGGTTAATATTGGGTTTAGGAACTTTAGGCAGTATTGGGGCTATCCTGTTTTTATTAAGATGGTATGAGCAAAACAACGAAGAAAAATTACCTCAAAAACTAGGGATAAGATTTTTAAGTCCAGCTAAAGAAGATAAAGTTCCACTAGCTTTAGAAGAAGTGGCAAAGACACCCGTTAATCAAGAAAATACGGCTCAATTCACAAATTCACCCACAGCTAGCGCATCAATTTCTACAACAGCAATGCCTGTAGAAACAACTTCTCGTATCACCAAACTCAGCATTGTTGATGAACTGATTAGAGATTTACGTAGTACAGACCCCAGCAAGCGACACAAAGCCATTTGGGATTTAGGTCAGCAGGGTGATTCACGAGCAATTCAACCATTGGTCAACCTGTTGATTGATGCCGATTCTCAACAACGCAGTTTAATTTTGGCTTCTTTGTCAGAAATTAACATCCGCACACTCAAACCCATCAACCGGGCTTTAGCCGTCTCCATGCAGGATGACAGTCCAAAAGTACGGCAAAATGCCATCCGTGACTTGACCCGTGTTTATGACATGATGGGACAAATGAGCCAAATGTTAAATCATGCCCTGGATGACCCCGATTCTGAAGTCCAGGCTACAGCTAGGTATGCTCTGACTCAAATGAATAGAATGCGAAATGTATCTAATAGTCAGATTTCACCGGGAGATAGTCAAGATGGACAGGTGATAGGTGATAGGTGACAGGTGACAGGTGACAGGTGACAGGTGACAGGTGACAGGGGATTAGGAAGACAAGGGAGAAGTTTCCTAATGCCCCATGCCGAATTTCCTACAGATTAGTTTCAATCAATTGGCGATACTCGCTTTTTTGTTTGACACCTTTCACTTCCTTTAATAGTTCTTTATTCTTGAAGACTTGAATTGTCGGTGTTCCTGTGACGCCAGCGTTTTCGGCAATGTCGCGGTCTTTGTCAATGTCAATTTCTACAAAGTGGATTTTACTTGCAAATTCATCCACTACTTTATTTAAAATTGGCTTGAGGGTGTGACAAGGGCCACAACCAGGGGCGATGTATTTGACAACGACTAGGCGATCGCTTTCGTGGAATAATTTCCTTAGAGCATAACCCCCCTCATGGCGAGTTGCAGCCAAATCAAATTCCGCCGCTTGTTCCGCTTCCGTTTTTTGCTGTGCTGGTTGAGATTCTAGCTCATTATTAATAGTCTGCTGTTGATGGAACTCGTGAATCAAAGCATTCGCAGACAACCAACGTTCCGCCAACAACGCCGCCGCACAGCCACTACCAGCCGCCGTAATTGCTTGGCGATATTCATGGTCTTGCACGTCACCAGCCGCAAATACACCCTCTACACTGGTTTCTGGTGAACCATGTTTAGTGATAATGTAACCCACCTCGTCTAGTTCCAATTGCCCCTGAAATAAAGCAGTATTAGGCGTGTGACCAATGGCGTAGAATAAACCCTTCGCTGGCAGTTTGGTTTCTTCCCCAGTTTTATGATTGTGAACTGTTATTCCTTCCATGTGACTGCTACCAAATATATCTACAGCCTCAGTGTTCCAATGCACTTGGATTTTAGGATTACTCAACACTCGGTCTTGCATGGCTTTAGAAGCCCGCATTTTATCAGACCGTACTAACAAATTCACTTTCGAGCCGTACTTAGTTAAATAAATAGACTCCTCCGCCGCCGAGTCACCAGCACCAACCACAGCTAATTCTGCACCGTGGAAAATCGGTGTTGCACCATCGCAAATTGCACAAGCAGAAATTCCCCGACTCCAGAATTGATGTTCACTGGGTAAACCCAAACGTTTAGCTGTCGCACCAGTGGCAATAATTATAGTGTGCGCCTGGACTTCCCTTTCTTCAGAACGGATAGTAAAAGGACGCTGACTCAAATCAACTGAAATCACATCCTCAGTATATAATTCAGCCCCCCAACGCTCCGCCTGCGCCTTCATTCTATCCATGAGTTCCGGCCCTGTTATCCCTTGGGGAAATCCTGGAAAATTCTCGACTTCCGTTGTCGTCATCAGTTGACCACCAGGTAAACCCCCAACTTGGAAACCTTCAAATACCACAGGTTTTAAATTAGCTCGTCCAGCATAAATAGCCGCAGTGTAACCTGCTGGCCCAGAACCGATAATTACTAAGTTCTCTACAGTCTGATTAGTCATAATAATTATCTGAACTCATAACGACTACGTTTAATATAGCATAGCATACTGCGATTGCCTACGGTGGGGCGTAGCCCATCGCCAAAGCTGTGTAGTAGGCGTTGTCTCGTAGAGATGGCGTTTTGCCCACCGTAGGCGATCGCCTCAAAAATTTGCTTTGTTGAGGAATCCGGCATGGCGGGCTTCATCACGCGCCATCAATTGAACTGATTTTAAAGTAGCGATCGCCTATGGCGGGGCGTAGCCCATCGCTGTCGGGAATGACAAAAAAATGCCACTATCGCTATATTGTCATATTCCCTTTTGTGAAAGTGCCTGTTATTTGTGTGGTTGCAATACCATCATTACCCCAAATAAAAAACTTGCTGAACCTTATCTGAATTACTTGATTCGTGATATTCAGCAGGTAGCATCTTTAATTGATCACCAACGCCCCGTTCAACAATTGCATTGGGGTGGTGGTACTCCTAACTATTTATCTCTGCGTCAAGTTGAGACTCTCTGGTACACCTTGAATCATTGTTTTGATTTTGATGATGATGCGGCAATTTCTATTAAAGTCAATCCCCGGTTCTTGGACAGAGATTACCTCTTTGCTTTGAAAGATTTGGGTTTTAATCGCATCAGTTTTGGGATTCAAGACTTTAATTTTCAGGTACAGCAGGCTGTTAACCGGATTCAGCCGGAAGATATGCTATTTCAGGTAATGAATTGAGTACGAAAGGCTGGATTTACTAATGTTAAAGTTAATTTAATTTATGGGTTGCCTTATCAATCCCTAGATACTTTTAAAAGTACCATCCGCAACATCGCGGCTGTATTTGATGCTTATCTACAAGAACGGTCAAATACTGGTTTTTCTAAAGAAATTTAAAAATTGGTCAGAGGAATTTAAAAATACCATTTATGATGCAGGCAGAAAAAATCTTGTCAAAATTAAGAAAAGTATAATTAAACTACTAATCCAAAGAGCCAAAGAACCCCAACTAACTGAATCTTGGCTGACTTTCTGCCATAAATTAGTAACTAGGTTATTCCGAACAGCCATATGAAAAACTCCGATTTTTATTAAATTCAACTGTTAAAGTCCAGCAATTAGACAAATGCCATCGCTAATAAATTAATCCAGCTAGAAAATACCGGAGATCAAGATATTTTCTAGCTAAGATTAAAACAAAAGTTTACAAAAAGATATTTGTTAATGCTTATATTTATTTTCCTATATCAAAATCTTAAATATTCTCAGATGGGTAATCTTGAAAAAAATCTTAACGCTGGCTTGACTTTGTATAAAAATTAGTCAGCCAGATACATATCCTAAATTATTGCTGAGACTAGCGTGCGATCGCATTAGTGAACGAATCTTACAACAAACCGAAAGTCTCAAAGCTTTGCAGAACACAAAAACAATTTTTTAACCCATAAAAAAACACCATAAAGTTAAGGTGTAAGTTTACCAAGCAGCATGAACATTACGAATTGGTATTAGGCGATCGCTGATTTTTGTTATCATCTAAAAATGAACAGGAAACTTCGAGTCAAAAGGTAGAGCGTAAGCGTAGCCAGCCGTAGGCATCGCCTTCACAACACCATCATTTCACCTCAAAACAAGAACGTTCTCGTTTGAAACACGAAACTTTGAATTTAGAACATGAAACTTCGAGTTCAAAACACGAAACTTTGAGTTCAGAGCATAAAACTTCGAGTTCAGAACACGAACATTCTCACTTGCAACAGGAAACTTCGAGTTCAGAACACGAAAGTTGGAGATGAGAACATCAAAGTTTGTGTTTGAATGTAGAAAAGCATCGCCGCCAGCATCGCGTATTCAAGAATGAACCTGATTATTCTGGTTGTGAGTTTAAACGCTCACGCAAATATGCTAAATTTTTACGCACAGTCACAGTATGAGGATGATTTGCTCCTAGTTGTTGCTCTAAAATATCTAAAGCTTGGCTGAAAAAGGCTTCGGCTTCGCTGTATTTGCCTTGGGAGTCGTAGAGAAACGCAAGGCTGTTGAGGCTAATGGCAACATCGGGATGTTCTTCACCCAGCAGTTTACGCCTCAGTACCAAGGCTTGGATGAACAAGGGTTCGGCTTGGCTGTATTTCCCTTGGCAACGGTAGAGTTCCGCTAGGTTGTTGAGACCAAGCGCGACAGATGGATGTTCTTCTCCTAGCAGTTTGCGGTAGAGTACCAAAGCTTGGATGTACAAGGGTTCAGCTTCGTTGTATCTGCTTTGTGAATGGTAGAGTAAAGCTAGGTTGTTGAGGCTAGTGGCAACATCAGGATGTTCTCCTCCTAGAAGTTTACGGTAGAGTGCTAAAGCTTGGATGTATAGGGTTTCTGCTTCACTGTCTCTGCCTTGGGAACGATAGAGTTCTGCGAGGTTGTTGAGGCTGGCGGCGACATGGGGATGTTCGTTGCCCAACCGACTGCGCGTAAGTGCTAAAGCTTCGATGTATAAGGGTTCGGCTTTGCTGTATCTACCTTGGGAATGGTAGAGTTCTGCTAGGTTGTTGAGACCAAGTGCGACAGATGGATGTTCTTCTCCTAGCAACTTGCACCATAGTGCCAAAGCTTGAATGTACAGAGGTTCGGCTTCTTTGTACCTGCCTTGAGAATGGTAGAGTTCCGCTAGGTTGTTGAGGCTTTGGACGAAATCTGGATGTTCTTTGCCCACCAGCTTGCATCTGAGTACCAAAGCTTGGATGTACAAGGGTTCAGCGTCACTGTATCTACCTTGGGAATGGTACAGTGACGCTAGGTTGTTGAGACCAAATGCAACAGATGGATGTTTTTCTCCTAGCAGTTTGCGCTTGAGTGCCAAAGCTTGAATATACAAGGGTTCAGCTTCGCTGTATCTGCCTTGAGATTTGTAGAGTAATGCTAGGTTGTTGAGGCTAGTGGCAACAGATGGATGTTCTTCTCCTAGCAGTTTACGGCAGAGTGCTAAAGCTTGGATGTATAGGGTTTCTGCTTCGCTGTATCTGCCTTGGGAACAGTAGAGTTCTGCTAGGTTGTTGAGACTAGTGGCGACATTGAGATGTTCTTCTCTCAAGCGTTTTTTGGTGATTTCTAGACACTGCTCAAACCAAGGTGCTGCTTTGTCATATAGTCCTTGGCCTTTATAAAATTGAGCATTGCCAATAAATGGCCAAATTAAATCATCATCGCTTACATACTGAATGAGATTGTTCGCTACTTCAGCTATGTGAGGTATGGCTGGGGCGACATTCTTAATTTGCTCAAGTGTGGGAGTTTCAGGAATATCTTGAACAACTGCTATCATGATTCTACAAACAGAATGCTTAAATTCTTCTTTCTGTTCTAAACCTTCAAGCTTATCTTTAAAAAACTCGCGCAACAGGGGATGCAATTGATAAACGCCCTCACCTTTATGCTGAATTAGATGTAACTGTAACAACTCACGTCTGGCTTGTTTCCAATTTTGCGCCTCATTATTTATTGTTACCCCCTCCACCAATTCCCAAGGAATCGGAGCTAAAGCAAATAAACTCAGAACACAGCCTAAACGTTGGGCATTTTCTCGCAACCGTCGCCAACTCAACTCAAAAGCAGCAGCGACACCCAATTTCACAGCCATTTCTTGGGGAACTTCGTCTAAAGCCTCATGCTGCAAACGCTCTTTTTCCAAATCTTGCAGCATATCCTTTAGGGATAATTCCTCATCACCTAACAAATAACGCCCGACTAATTCTAAACCCAGTGGCAAATATCCCAACCATTTACAAAGTCTTTTCGCAACTAACGGCTCACGTCGCAGTCGTTCCCTACCGACTATAGATTTTAATAACTGCATCGCCGCTAGTGGTGTCAGCACATCTAAATCTAATCGCACTATCGGCGACTGTAATTTTTCCCGTGTGGTAATTAACTGCTTAAACCGGGAAGGAACAGATTCTAAATAACACCTAACCTCATCTCGATAGTTAGTGACGTTATCAATTACCAATAAAACCTCACCCTCATGCCAATTTGAGAGACAATACTGCACTCTCCCAAGTAAATCTGAATCCTCTGGAATGTTTAATTGCAGCTTATCACGAGCAAACTCCACCAATTTCACCCCCACATCCTGCAATGCAGACAACCAACAAATCCCACCTTGATAAGTAACGCGGTGCGAATTAGCATATTGTAAAGCGAGTTCTGTTTTCCCGACTCCACCCATCCCCGCAATAGCCGCAATTGCTACCTCTTGATTTTCCTGCAACAGCCGATGCAAGTTTTGCAATTCCGTTTCTCGTCCGACAAACTTTTCCCCAGGTAAAGCCAGGGGAATATTATGATGAATTTCTTTTATTGGTCGAGTATTAGGAACACCGTTAGATTTTTTTGTCAGGTAAGCCTTTAATATTTCTAGCTTTCCGCGTTTAGAGGTGGCTAACTCAGGACAACTCTGAGCAAATTTGTCATACACCTCAGTCATGCGCTTTTTGAAAGCAGCAGCACCGATATTAATATCGCTTGCTACTTTTGCTTCACCTTTATCTGAGTTTTCAACTTTTAACCGAACTAAAAAGGCTGCTGTTTGCTCTGGGGATAACTCATGAGTGGCAGCTTCTTGTCTTAAAAACTCATCCCATTGCATACACAGCCTGAAAATTTTTGCTTGGTTCTACTTATCTTACACCTTGCTTCTACTTCATCTCTATTTCTCAGGAATCTCCGGCTTTAAGGGCAGAAATACTATTAAAACAGTAAATCGCACTTAGGTTCACGTCATGAATATTCTTCTAACAACTTCTACCAACTCTCAGCCATCTACCCAAACCTCACGGTTAATTACTACATCTTCCCCAACAATTGAGCAACCCTCTGCTTGGATGCGTGACGGCTACAGTCCCACAGAAATTATTCTTGCAGCAGCAATTTTAACTTCCTTTTTAATGGGGGGAGTTGCGACTGTGATTATGGCGATGACTGGGTTAGTCAAAACTTTAGCACCAGAGAGTGATGGTAAACCAAACCAACCGAAAAAGAAAATAATTTAGACCCCCGCAAATTTTTACAACTTATTTAGCAGTCCAGTAGATGGGGTTACGCTGTACTAAAAAAAGGGGGAAACTAGAATCAAAGTCCCCCTTTTGAAGGGTAGACACTGCGTTGGACGGGTTTCCCGGCTTAAAGCAAGTGTCATGGATTTAGGGGGATCAAGCCACATTTTGCACCTAGCACAAAGATGTTTGTACACGCAAGCTGCTACACATTCGCTTGCTGACGTTGATACAGCGACCAGTACAAACCCTTTTGCTGCAATAATTGTGGATGAGTACCACGTTCAGCAATTACCCCTCGCTCTAACACTAAAATTTGATCGGCTCGTTTGAGAGGTGCAAAGCGGTGAGCAATCAAAAATACGGTACGGTTAGCGGATATCTTTTGCAGATTTTGTAGTACCTGTTGCTCAGTTTCACTATCTAAAGCACTGGTAGCTTCATCTAATACTAAAATTGGTGCTTCCGAGAGAAACAACCTCGCCAAAGCAATGCGTTGTCTTTGTCCTCCAGATAAGGCTGTACCCCGTTCCCCAACATTATTTTCATAACCATAGGGCAATTGACTAATAAAGTCGTGGGCTACTGCCATTCTTGCGGCTTCTACAACTTGTTCGGCAGTAATATTGGGATTGCCTAGGGTAATATTTTCCAAGATAGAACCATTAAATAAAAAGTCTTCTTGGAGAACTACACCAATTTGTTGCCGTAGTGAGGATAAATCAGCACTCTTAATATCAAAACCATCAATGAGAATGCGTCCTGATTCTATTTGATAGAGTCTTTGTAAGAGTTTAGACAGGGTACTTTTACCAGAACCACTGCGTCCGACAATCCCGACAAATTGCCCTGGTTCAACATTAAAAGAAATGCCGCGCAGCACAGGCTCAGTGTTAGCTTTATAACGAAAAAATACCTGTTCAAAGCTAACTTCTCCTTTCAGGGGTGGTAAGACTAAACCTGTCCCCATTTCGGCTTCTGGGGCGACGTTGAGAATATCCCCAATTCTGTCTACTGAGAGTAAAACTTGTTGCAGATTTTGCCATAACTGCACTAACCGCAACAGTGGCCCTGTCACCCTACCAGATAACATTTGAAAGGCGACAAGTTGCCCAACCGTCAGCTTTTGATCAATAACTAATTTCGCGCCAAACCAGAGGATTAATAGGGAAGAAAAATTAGTGAGGAAGTCACCAATATTACTGCTAATGTTAGAAGTAGTGGAAGCTTTAAAGCCAGTACGGACAAAACGAGCAAATAAGCCTTCCCAGCGATCGCGGGCTACTGATTCGGCTGCATGAGCTTTGACAGAATGGATACCCGTGATTGTTTCTACTAAAAATGACTGACTATCAGCACTGCGGTTAAAGGTTTCGTTTAACCAGTTACGCAAAATTGGTGTTGCAACTATCGTCAAGGTGGCAAACAGTGGTAAGACTGCTAACGCTACAAAGGTGAGAGGGATGTTGTAGTAGAACATCAACACCAAATAGACAACAGCAAAGATGCTATCTAAAATTACCGTTAATGCTGTACCGGTGAGAAACTGGCGGATTTGTTCCAGTTCTTGTACTCTGGCGACAGTATCCCCGACGCGCCTAGACTCAAAATAAGCCAAGGGCAAGCGCATGAGATGACGAAATAACTGTCCTGATAAACTTAAGTCTAAGCGTCTGGCTGTGTGAGTAAAGATAAATAGCCTCAGAATACCGAGTATAGACTCAAATAAAGCGATAAATAACAGTGCGATCGCCATGACATCGAGAGTGGGTAAGCTCTCCTGTACCATGACTTTATCAATCACCACCTGGGTAATTAGTGGTGTCCCCAACCCCAATAACTGCAAGGTAAAAGAAGCTAGTAAGACTTCTCCTAAAAGTTTCCGATATTTCCAAACGGCTGGAGTAAACCAACTCAGATTGAATTTTTCTTGCTGGGATATCAGTTCTACTTGCCACAACCGTCCATCCCAGACTTGCTCAACTACTGATTGCGGCAGGCTCTCACAAATACTATCAGGATGGAGGGGATTAGCGATAATTAAGCGATCGCCTTTCACACCATAAGCTATTACCCATGACTGCGATTCCCATTGGAGTAAAGCCGGAAATGACAACTGTCGTAACTCACTCCAACTAACTTGCACCCGCCGCAGCACTAACCCTAATTTTTCGCCAGCCTCGACAACTTGTTTGGCATTCTGTCCCCGCAGTTGGCGTTGCACCCATTCCAGTTTCACGGGATTATTTAACTGTTGGGCGGCCATTGTTAAACAAGCGGCTGCTGTATTCCCACTAGTAACAAAAGGATAATTTTGGGCTGTCGGTGTAGGTGTTGGAGTCGGTTCTGGTGTAATGGGTGGGAATACTTGTACTTCCGTGGCCATGACTGGGTTCTCCACCTGTACCACACCTAACCAATAATCTTCTATTTCTGGGTTAGATATTTCTGCCCACAGTTTTGTATCCCAACAAGCTACGACTACCTCTTTAGTCGCCGCTACAGCTTTATAATCCCCTGGGATTTTTTGTAAATCGCCGAACCAATCCCCCACCTCTAAGGCTACTAAAGGTGTACCTGTATCTTCTTCCCGCAGGCGGACTTTACCAGCAATAATTAAAAACTGGTAGCCGCCTAATTCGCTTGACCAAATTTTCTCTCCCAGTCGATAGCGACGGGTTTCTAAACGTTGTTCTAATTGGGATTTTTGGTCAGGATTGAGCAAATCCAGAGGTGGTTGATTCCAAGGTATAGTAGCTAGCACGTATTGTCTTAGAGATTCATCATCTTGAAGTTTTAACTCATCTGTAATTTGACTGTCAGCTTTTGAATTTTCTCCGCTAGCCATTGTTCAAATAATTCGTTTTGTAGTGCTTGTGTTAATTGCGTATCATCTAAAGACGCGGGTAATAATTGTTCTATGCGAAACAACCCAAAGCGTCCATCAAGTTCTATAGGGCCTACTACTTGTCCAGGGTTGGCGGCATCAATAGCAGCCCTTAATACATCTGGCATTGTGCCTCGGCTAATTGGCCCCATCATACCGTTGACAATGCGATCGTCTGCTTGGGAATATTCCTTGGCTAATTGCTCAAAACTACCTCCTTCGGTGATTTGCAGTTGTAACTCTTCTGCCAGTTCTCCACTATCCACCACAATCCGCGAGAGTACCACGCGGTCTAGAAAAATTTTCCGTTCAATAAAGTATTCAGAGATTTTTGCTTCTGTCACTAAAGCTTTTAATTTTTCTAATTTGAAGTTGAACGTAATAGCAGCGTGGAATGTATTGTAATCAGTACCATTTCTCCTCAACCATTCCTGAAAAACTTGAGGATCAGCTAGTTGATTTTTCAGTCGAAAATCAATAACACTCTGTTCTGACAGGGCTGAACTGATTTCTATATCCTCCCGTGTGCTGATTTCTTGCTCAATTACATACTGACGAAGCACATCACTAATAAACTGAGACAATTTCCCTGATGTTTGCAGATATTTTACTGTTTGTTCTACAGAAATTGCCTGTTCGTCAATGCTCAAAAACGATAAAGTTTCCATGAAGTCACCTGGTGAAATAGCTAAAAGTTTATAAACTAAAATAAGTAATGGCAAGAATGAAGATTGGAAAATAGAAATTGGGCAAAACTTTTAGGCTTTACTTCGTTGCAAATACACAAAATTGTCAACTTTAGGCGTGTAGCCAAAAGCGACTCTCAATTAATTAGAGTTATTGAGTCTAAGAATAATTAGGTAAATGCTACTAAAAGTGCTGAGTAATGAGTCAACGATTCTAGACTCCTGCCTTCTGCCCCTACCTAAATCACACTTGCCCAGATAAAAGCGAATAGCATAGCTGCGATCGCACCAATGAAAGTGTTAACAATATTAACTACTTCATTTGTCAGCCAAGTGTATTTAGCTTGCAGGGTTGCACCAATGACACTTTCTAAATTTGTGGCAACGAATGCTGCTAAGACACACCACAGTATACCCATCGGTGAAACTAAACTCACACCCCAACCTAAAATAGCGATCGCAATTGAAGCCACCACACCCGCTAAAGTCCCCTCTAAACTCACAGCACCCTCTGTTCCTCTCGCTACTGGTTGCAGTGTAGTAATTAAAAAAGTCCGTTTACCGTAGGCTTTACCAACTTCACTAGCACAGGTGTCAGACAACTTTGTACTAAAACTCGCCACATAGCCCAACAAGAGTAGAGATTGGGGATTGGGGATGAGGGACTGAGAATTAGGTAAAATTATTCCAGCATTAATTAGTCCGAATCCCATAGCGCACAACGCCGCAGTCAAGGCCGAACCCCAAACGTTTTCCGGGCCTCTCGCACCTGAACGTTTTTCGGCAATACCTTCTGCCTCTTTTTGCGCTAGGCCGATGCGCGTCACACCAGAACCCACTAAAAAATAAAACATCACTACTACATATCCTTGCCAGCCTATAGTTCCCCAAATCAATACGCCCAGTAACCAAGCGTGAAATACTCCCGCAGGGGTCAGCAGCTTTTTGGGAGCAAACCAAACTAAACTCAACAAAATGGCGTTTAGTCCTACTCCTACTAACCAAGGATTGGCAGAGCTAATAAATGAGAACATCAGCAATGAACCATGTGTAGTGTTGCCCGGATATCAACCAGAATAGCGAATTTTAGAGCTAACAGCAGAATTCACAACTCATAATTCAGGAGTCAGAAGTAAAACAAGCTGTATATCTGGCTGGAAATTTTTGTTGCTTGACCTCCCCATCCGCAAAGTGCATAGTTTATATTTTCTTTACAGGTTAAAGGAGAAATAAACAGGCAAAATGAGAAAAAATTTATCTTAAAAAATAAAATTAATTTAGGGTAGAGTGTAACACTCTCAATACCCAATACCCAATTCTCAATTAACACTATGAACCAAACTATATTTCATCTCGCTTTCCCTGTGACTGATCTTACTCAGGCAAAAGCATATTATGTTGATGGATTAGGCTGTATACCCGGTCGTGAAAACCCCCAAGCCCTCATTCTTAATCTTTATGGTCATCAATTAGTAGCCCATCTGACCAAAGAACCTTTAATGCGTCAACGCACTATTTATCCCCGGCACTTTGGTTTAATTTTTACCCAAGAAACAGACTGGGAAGAACTGTTACAGAAGGCGCAACAAAAACAGCTTTTATTTCGTGAAGAACCCAAAAATCGCTTTGTCAGTTCTACCCTAGAACATAGCACTTTCTTTTTAGAAGATCCGTTTAATAATTTAATGGAATTTAAATATTATCGCCACCCAGAGGCAATTTTTGGGAGCTATGAATACACTCAAATTGGTGATAGGGCTTAATTGGTTCTGCTAATACTCTTGCTACTGCGGTTATGCACCGAGAGTCTGTAAGCATCCATGAATGCAATGCTACTGGGATAATTACTTCTTTACCTATGGGCATTTGAGAACTATTTGCCGGAATTATCATCAAATCATAAGTTGTCCAAATAGAAGTAAAACTCAACTGCTGTAACATCACTGCATCAGCATTTAAATCTTTAAGAAATTCACTGTTAGGACGCATTTGTAAGCATCCAGGATTGCGGGAGGCATAAGCGACAACAGTTCCATGATGCGGTGAAGAAATCGTAATAAACCGTTGCACACGCTTAATTCCTCCCAGGCGTTGGATATAGTAACGGCTAACAATTCCGCCCATACTGAAGCCTACTACATCCAAGGTTTGTTCTGGTGCAAAGTTTCTCGCAATGTAGTTAGCTAGTTGCTGTGCCAATACATCCAGACCTACTTCACCATTGTTTGGGACTAAATCTAGTGAATATACAGGCCAACCCTGTTTTCCTAAAAAAACAGCCATTTCATCAAAGACTGCTTCTGTATCGGTAATGCCATGCACAAACAATACAGGATTACGCTGTTGGTTTTTTGTCTTCATTATTTTCAATGCTTGACAATAGTTCTGTAGAAAATGTAACTGAGCCTAATACTTGCCAGAAGCCAGATTATGACACTCTTGTGACTGGTTGAAAATAAGTGCTGAGTGCTGAGTGCTAAGTAAATTTAAGAAGTACTGTGTACTTCTGCACTACGGTAAAAGCCACGCCCAATTGTGGGCAGTCTTTTCACTCAGTATCGGCTAAACGCCGCGCTACCGCTAACGGCACGGGCTAAACGCCCCGCTTCCGTTAACAGCACTTTTGATCTCAATACCCTACTCCCTAAACCTAAGCTGCACGCTGCTCTGTTAGCACTTGATAAGCATAATTGAAATCATCGGTACTAATTTTGATGTCCGTGGGATCTGTCAGACCTTCAGAGCGAAAACGGCGGATGGCTTCTACAGCCGCTTGATTGCTGAGTAAAGTTAAATCTGCACCATTCCAGTCTTTGGTCATCTCTGCCCAATATGCCAAATCCACATCTTGCAGTGGTCGTCCTTGACAATGAACTTGCAGAATCGCCAATCGACTGGCTAAATCTGGTAAATCTACCTTCATCTGTAAATCTAAGCGTCCGGCGCGTAGTAAAGCTGGGTCAAGGGCATCAGGTCGATTGGTTGCTCCAATTACTAAGATGGTGCTACCTACCTCTATTCCGTCCAACTCTGTTAGCAATTGTCCGACGACGCGATCGTTTACTCCCGAATCACCAGTGAAACTACCCCGTGCTGGGGCTAAGGTATCAATTTCATCAATAAATACTACGCAAGGTTCGGCTTGACGCGCCTTCGCAAATAATTCGCGTACCGCCTGTTCACTCGCACCTACCCAACGGCTGAGTAATTCTGGGCCGTTCACACCAATAAAATTCGCTCTGGCTTGGGAAGCAACAGCTTTGGCTAGTAAAGTTTTGCCTGTTCCCGGAGGCCCCCACAACAAGATACCCTTGGGTGCTAGAGCTTTAGTTTGCAGGTAAAGTTCTGGATACAGTAACGCCCCTTCCACTGATTCCCGTAGGGTTTGCTTAATGTTATCCAAACCGCCAATGTCTTCCCAGGCGATGTGGGGAACTTCTACTTCCACACTCCGCAGGACGGCTGGTTTGATTTCCTTGAGGGCTTGTAAAAAGTCGGCTTGACTAACCGTCATATTCTCTGGAATGTCTCCTTCAATGGAAGGAATTTGACGACGGAGGGCAGTGTAGGCAGCCTTTTGACAGACAGCTTTCAAGTCAGCCCCTACAAATCCTACCGCCCTTTCTGCGATCGCATCCAGGTCAACTGTCGCCTCTAAAGGCATAGCACGGCTGAGAATTTGCAAAATTTCTCTGCGTCCTTTCATGTCTGGGACGCGAAACTGCACTTCCCGGTCAAATCTTCCCGGACGACGCAAAGCTGGGTCGAGATGTTCGGGACGGTTTGTAGCCGCCAGCACAATCACACCTTGACTGTGAGAGAAACCATCCATTAAGCTCAATAGTTGGGCTACCAGGCGTTTTTCTACTTCGCCTTCCACCGCACTCCGGTCTGGAGCTAAACTATCAATTTCATCAATAAAGATAATACAGGGAGCATTCTTAGCGGCTTTCTCAAAAATACCCCGCAGTCTTTGTTCCGCTTCCCCGTAATATTTGCTGATAACTTCTGGCCCCACCAAGGCAATGTAATTAACGCCCAGTTCTTCAGCCAAAGCCCGCGCCGTCAGGGTTTTCCCAGTCCCAGGAGGACCAACTAATAGTACACCCCTCGTAGCTTCCAGTCCCAATTTCGCCAGCAAGTCAGGACGTTTTAAGGGGATAGCAATCAGTTCTTTCAGTTCTCTGAGGATTTCACCCAATCCCCCCACATCTTTTAAAGCATCACCAGAGGTTGCAGCAGGTGGTGGCACAACCTCAGCGTCTCCCCCACCACCACCACCATTAGGATTAGGAGAAGGTTGAGTGCGGATACGGCTTGTGCCAATATCGTTACCCATATTATGAGGACGTGGTATACCCCCACTACGGGGAATACTGCTCATCGAACGAGAGTTAATCTGCACATCCGTCTTAATTTCTCCCTTCTCAATTTTATCTTCTAAAGTTTTTACTAACTCTAATAATTGCTCAAATCCCTTAAATAATTCACTCATTTTTTACTATCCCTTTGCGCCTGGTGCGCCTCTGCGTGAGCTTTTAAAATTTCTATTGATCAACATCAAAAAATTTATACAATCAGTTAATTTTTAAACTATATTTGCCGTTAACTTCTCAACTTCAAATAAAAGATTTGCTGCTCCTTGAATCCGCGCGATCGGTTCAACAGAGCGAGGTAATCCGGGTAAGCGAATAATTGTTTGTTCTGGAAATAAACTGCCATCAATTTCCACCTCTTGACTGTAGCGATTCTGCACCACATAACGCTGATGAACACCCATTTTTTTGAGAGATTCTGTTAAACGTATGTGTTCAGATATAATTGCCGCTTCCGACTGAATAACACCAATGAATTGAGTATGTTGGGAATTTTTTAGTTTCTTTTGTGCTTGTACAACTTGTTGGCGTAAGTGCCGCAATCGCCCAATAAAATCAACTCTACCCAAAACATCTTGATATTTTATCCACAGCTTAAATATCCAAGATAACCAATCCCCTAAAGCTGATGGCATCTCTAAAAAACTCAGCAGATGACCCGTTGGGGCTGTATCTAAAATAATTAAATCTTGCTGGTTACTATCTAATAAATCCATCACAGTCACCAGGGATAATATCTCATCGATTCCCGGTAAAGCCTGAGACATAATTTGCCGCCACGCCTCTGGAACGTAGGCAACATTTACTGTTGTATCTGTTTGTGAACCTTCGCCGCTAATCATATCTGCTAATTCCCACAGATAATCTGAGCGGAATTGTTCTAAAACTCTATTAGCATCAATTTCTTGCCCACTCAAATTAGATGCTAGAGACATAGGTTCATGACCAAACTCTTTACCAAAAGCATCGCCTAGAGAATGGGCTGGATCTATTGAAATTACCCGGACTCTTTTCTGGGGATGTTGTTGAGCAGAAGCCCAAGCGATCGCAGCTGCTACTGTTGTTTTTCCTACCCCTCCTTTACCCCCAACAATGATTAATTGACATCCTTCATTTAAAAAATTATTGAAGCTAGGTAAAACTCTATTCGGCCATTGAATCGTCGGTGGTGGAGCAAGTTCCACACTTTCAATTTTTTGAATTTGGGATGCTAAAGCATCTAAAGATACCCCACCCAAGGGTTCTACTCTCTGTTGAGGAACGATGAAAACAGGTTGATTAGCAACAAGTTCTAAATATTTCTTAATGAGATTTTGCTGTTCAGCATAACGGTCTAGTTCTATATCTGCATTTGCCAACACTCGATTGACGAATAAACCAGCATAAGGAACTTCTAAGGTTTCTAAACTATTGATGAACCGTTCAGTTTCTAAGAAACACATAGGTTCAGAAATACCCACTACTAAGCAACCAGTAAATGTTTCATCTTGCAGTAAACATCTACCTTCTGCTAGTTGGGTTTTCATTTCTACCAAAAAGTTATCGACTTCATCAGCCGTATAACTACCTCTAAAAGTTTTCGTGATGACCCGATGCTTTTCTTGGAACAATTCTAAAGAATTTAAAATAACATCTAAGAAATCTTTTAAGCGCAATAAATTTAATGTATGCCCAGAAGGGGCCATGTCTACAACTACACGATCTACTTCTTTTTCTGCTAGCAGGCGTTGAATTTCTAGTAAACCCATTAATTCATTTAAACCAGGCCAGTCTAAATCCCAAACTGGTGCTAAATCGTCCCCATCTGCTAAACTACCTCGCTCAACCAATAATTCTAAAAAGTAGCTATATTTGGCTTTAAATTCCAACAACAGCTTTTGAGCATCCAATGCTTGAATGCTCAAATTAGGTAAATCAGCTAATGGTGAGGCAATATCGTTAACTTCTGAGAGCAATACATCTCCTAAAGAATGAGCCGGATCTGTAGAAATTAACCGAATTTTTTCTTGAGGAAACCTTCTAGCCCAATCACGAGCAAAACTGCAAGAGATGGTAGTTTTACCAACTCCACCTTTGCCGCTAAACATAACTAGATTTAGTGAATCGTAGTGGTTCATAATAAACTTAATAATTAAATAAAGTGATAAGGGGGAAGAGATTCACCCAAAATTAAATTCCAATGTGGGCAATATTGTTGCCAAGATAAAACCTGTTCTAAAAGTAAGGATTTATCATAACGACTGACTAAAAGATAAACCCTTAATTCTTCTGCCTGTTGTTGAAATATCACAGATGATTGATAAATCTCTGTGATGAGATTAATCAGGCTATCTTTTTCCTCATTTTGGGCAATACTAAAGCTTTTTTGAGTTTCATAATGTTGTTTTTTGGCTAAAAAATAATCTCTACCGCTTCCCACAGAGACCTTTGCCGACTCTGCAAACACTTGGGGAATAAGTTTTAAAGCATATTCATTTTTATCTCGAATATCCTCTAGTTTTTCTAGATATTCTTGAGCATGAGCCTCAAGATGATTGAGCAAGCTTTCCTGGGAAGTAAAGTTAGTCCCAAACCGTAAAGGTAAAATTGTAGTTTGGCGAAATAGTTCACAAACAACGCGATCGTGATTTAAAACCATTTTGATGACTTGATCATCATTATTTTGGTATGACTCTAAAGATATTTCCGGTTCAACAACGGCTGAGATATTCGCACCATTAATCAACACTAGCTGACTAATATTACCCTGGGGCAAGTTTAAAGAAAAATCAGGATTTTTGATAAAAGCGTAAGTGTAGAAATTCTGCGATCGCATGATACTAACCTAACAAAAGTATTTAAGTTTTTAACTCTATTAACCAGATGTATATCTGGGCATCAAACTCAAGAAATCTGATTCTAATTAAAATCTTTACATTATAAAAATCTTAGTTATAATGCTATCAATTATCCAGGTATTTCTAATGAAGAAAATACGTAATCGCGGAGCAATCAGACCTAAGATTACTACAATGCCTCGGAGTAAATCTGAGTCATCTCACCAATTAGAACTTTATAAATTAGTTACAGAACAGCAACGAATTAAGCAAGAGTTGGAGTTTATTGAGCAGCGTACTGTGCTACTGAAACAACGCTTGATCACACTCAAGATCCAGATAGAAGATACGGAAAAAAGTATTCATCATTTACGTAGTCCTGAGTCACACGTGCCTATTATTATAGCGCGGACAAAAATAGTGTTTGAACCCAATACTTACCAAGCTTTTGATATTGAATATTAAGCTTTTAAAATTTGCTTAATTAAACAATATAACAACAACTATTAACCCACATTTGCGGGTTAATAGTTTAACTCATATCTTCCATCATTCTCAATAACCGTAGGGTGAGCAATGCCAATAACATAAAAATTGGTGTTTCATGACACTAAAAGCATTGACAAATTGACAACTAATATATCTTGCTTCTAAATAATGAATCACCTTAAGGCGATAAGACTAGATTTTCATTATCTTCGTATTCTGCTATAAACTGGGGTTGCTCTTGGTAAATGTCATTCACTTCAGATTCTGATATAAACACAGGTTGTATTACAAAATCATCATTTTCTTCTTGTTCTGCTTCTAATTCCGCCTCCAGACGCAGTTCCTCTTCCAAAGCTTGAATTTTTAAAAGAAGTTCTTCTTCTTGCTCATCAAATTCATCTTCTGGAATTTCGCCCATGTCAAATGATAATTGCAGGCTTAATAATTGTTTATGCAGATTTTCTTGAGCATCAAATTCTGTATTAGTCCGCTCTTGAATTTGTTCTCCAATCCACATCAGTCCACTAATTGGCCCCATTACTGGAAGTAGTAATATTTTTCCAAGCATAATTATCAACTCCTATTCAGAAATTTGAGCAAATGTATAGGGTGCAGTAAAGTTGTTGTAGCGAATGCGTAAGCGTTCAGTAAAGTTTTGATCAATTGCTTCGACTCGTTCACTAAATAGAGATTCGTTTTCCCAAGGAATCAGAAAAGCAGCATTGTAAATCATCTCTTCTGTCATCGGGTCACTTTCTATCACCTCACTTGCTAGAGGTTTTAGCTCATTAAAGAAGGCTTGAATTACAGAGTCCTTGCGAGCAGCTAAATTACTTTCAATTAACTGGCCAATATGAATTATCTCCTCCATGCTTAATGTCTTCCCTTCCATTTGGTCACGCTGCTGCTTCAAGTCTGGATTAGACTCCATCATTGCTTGTAATTCAGCCTTGGTATCCCAAAAAATTTTGACGCTTACTTCTCGTGTCCCGTTCAATTTTTGAAATAATTCTTGCAATTTATCCTTATAGGGTTGGATTAGTTGTGTAATTACTGTGTCCCAATTTTTTACTACTAATCCAAACCGCAAAGGAAGAAGAGTTCGGAATCCTTCTTGCATTGCTTCTTCTAGGACTTTTTCATGACTAATTAAATTACGACGAGAAGCTAAATATTTTTCTTTTTTTGCCTCTGAATATAAAAAAGTAAATCCATCAATGACCTGACTATAAACAGGTTGAGCATCCAATCCTTGAATAGCAAGTTCTTCGGGGATTGAATCAGAAAAAATGCCGTATAGATAAAAACCGCAATCCATGATTATGAAAAATACTTATGTTAATTACATTGGTTGCGAAGTCAAAACTAATCGCAACTTCGCATGAATAAGATTGATTTGAGCTAGACCTAAATCTATTTCACCGTCTACAACAATTCCCGTATTTAAAAGACGGTCTAGTAGTTCTAGGACTGAAGGTTGAGTTCCCGGCTGACCAGGATAATAAGAGCCAGGTGAAGGTAGAAGAGTCCCAACATCTCCTAAATTTATATTCAAGTCTGCTGGGTCAATCTCAAAAATCTGACACAAATTTAAAACTTGTTCCTCTAACTTTTGCAAGCTTTCTGCTGCTCGCTCCAATTCAGATTCACTCAGACATTCCTGTTCCATGCGCCGAATTACTTGTGCTTCCATCAGCTGACGTACAAGTTCTACTACAGTTAACAGTAAAGGAACTAAACCCGCCTGGCTGTTAGCTTTAGAAGTGGTAGGTGGCAAGTTGGAAGAATTTTCAACTGGAGTACAAACCATGTGCTGAGTGCTGAGTTATGAGTTATGTTAGCGGTAGCACGGCGTTTAGCCGATGATGAGTTATGAGTCTAGATGTCCACTTGGGAATCATTTACTAATTGGTCATTTGCCTCGTTTATTGGCTGGCAATTATTTTCAGGATTAACTGCTAATGTAACTGCCTCTTTTACATTGGCAGATGTGAGTAAACGTAACTGTGTTTCTAAACTTTCTAGCCGTTGATGAAGTTGCTGGTTTTCCTCAATTAAATGTTGAGATTTGCTACTGAGATAGGGGTCATTTTCCCACCAATTGATACCCATCTCACGCGCTTTATCAACGGAAGAAATTAACAGGCGAATGCGGATATGTATCAGTTCAGTTGAGGCAATAGATATAGAAATATCACCAGCAATCACAATTCCTTTATCTAAAACCCGTTCGAGAATATCTGCTAAGGTAGAACCTTGCGTAGATGTGGGCATAACTCGACTGGAGTTAGTTTGAGGACGTGTTGGCTGTAATGGGGTAGTAGTCACGATTAATTCGACTCTTCAATGGTATTTTTGTGAATCACTAAGCCTTGCTGCTTGAAAGGCGCAGGATTTTTTTCAATTGGCTGTTGCAAAACATCAGGATGTCTATGATTTAAGGAAGAATCATCCGCTACTACGTCATCTGAGGCGACGCTATGATGCGATTCCTCTATTGCTTGTATATGTAAGTGATTGAGTAATTCTAAGAAAATTGTGGTAGCTTCGCTAGCAGACCAATTGGTGCGATTGAATAGCACATCTGCACAAATTTCTCGAAAATCTGTATTTTCTGGTAATACTAAAATATTGTGTTCCGCACATACTTTAGCAATCATCAAACAAGAGCGCAAACCGGAAGTCTTTTCTGCACCTGTACCCAGGCGGAATGCTCTAACTAACCGCACTATTAACTGAGCATCATCTCTAGAAATGCTAGTTTTATGAACCAATATCTCCGTTTGAGTTAGCTCATCCGGTTCTGGCATATTAATCGTTACTAACCTATCCATTAAAGCGTCCTGAGTCGAGTGGACTCCGCAGTATTCTTCTGGATTGGAGGTAAAAATCGCCCGAAATTCGGGATTAACGTGGAGGTATTCTGGCTGATTGCTGCTGGGAGGAAGGGTGAGAATTTTTTCTTCTAAAGCTGATAACAAGACGTTATTAACTTCAGGTCTAGAACGATTAAATTCGTCATAGACTAAGGTAAAACCTTCTCGACAAGCTAAAGTCAATCTAGAATCAACCCAGGTTTGTTTAAATTCGTCTTCGACTTTTAGAACACTGTGAATGTAATTGTCCGTTAACTTTTTATGGGTGTAACCCGATTCACTGCCAATCAAATCAGAGCTTTTAAATTCGTCATCTCCGAAAAGCAACATGATTGGCCTATCTAAACAGTTAGCCAAGTGCATGGCTAAGGTTGTTTTACCTGCACCGGCTGGGCCGCGTAAGTGAATAGCAAACCCTGATGTAAGATAACGCAATGCCCGAATTGCTACCTGCTCAATTGCTGGTGTGACTACAAATTGACCAGGGCGAACACGAAGCACAGCTCTTTTCTTATGATTTGCGGTGATAGTCATAAATTACGATGAAGAGAAATAGTATTTCCAGAAAAAAACGAAAAATAATTTGAAGAATAAACTTTAAAGTTTAATTAACTCCTTGCATTCAATTCCGTCATAGCGTAAGATATCTAAAGTTTTACATTAAAACTCATTGTTGAATTTGCCCCCTGGTCTGACCAGTTTTGAAACTGTAAGATTAGGGGGTTTTACTATTTAGTCCGGTCAACAAATTAACTCCATTGTTTGGGATTGTTGACTTACTACTAAAATGTGCCAAAAACGCTAGTAAACAAATCTTGCCGGAATTGGCGCAGATTCTGCCTTTGTGCTGTAGCTTGTTCTGTTCTGTCCTTTGCCGTTTCTGCTAAAAATTCGTGGGTTGTTTGCTCCAGATTTTTGTGAAACTGATGCAAAAACTTCGATTGAGCTTGAGCTTGAGCAACCCTTGCTTTAGCTGTTTCAGCTAGAAAATCTTGAGTTGTGTATTCAAGTTCTTCGTGAAACATATGCAGTTCTTGCGCTTGCATTTTAGCTTGCTCTTGTCTGTTTGCTGTTGTAGTGGACAAAAATTGATGAGTGTCTCTACATAGTTGAGCTACTTCCTCAGCTATTGACTGATGCTCTTGCCGGATTCTTTGCATTAAAGCCGTCATGAGGTTCTCCGGAATATTATTAAAAGCGTGAATTAACCACATTCACTGGATAATTGATATACAGCAAATGCAGTTTAAAGAATGTCTGCTTTTTTCGTTTTCTCTTTTGATAACTCAGGAGCAACGAATAAAAGCAGAATATATATCAGAATTACAAACTCATTAATACTGATTTTCTGGAAGCTACTTAATATTTAAGCAGGCATTGCGGCGGATTGAGTTAGACCTACAGCTTCTGCATATTTCAGGTAGGTTTCAACAGATGCGATAACGATGCGAGCTTCAATCGCCAGCAATTCAATACCAACTAGTGAAACACGTACCCAAGCATCTACAACGATACCTTTATCTAAGATACGGTCAATAACTTCAGCCAAGCTTGAGGAAGAATTGGTTTTTTCGACTGCCATATTTTTAAACTTTAACTCATTGTTGATTTTTAGTATTGGCTAGGCATTTGCTTTAGCTATTTACTGCATTCATATTAGGCACGGCTCTTCGGTAATGTAAAGAGTTTGACAGGAGGAAAAGTGTAAAGAAATGCAAAAATACCAACGATGTAACAAAAAAACAGCAGTTTATTGTTTGAATTGTATACGTTTAAAATGTTTTTGTATTAAAAATGTAAGCTTTAATGTTGCATTTTGTTTTTTTTGTTGATTTTAATGTATTATTTGCTGTCTAAAGATATATTACATCTTCCTTAAAAAGGAATGAATAAACTTAAGTAATAATACGGTTACTAAAGCTTTGGGAAGATAACATAGGATATTTTTAGCAATCATCTTTGTAAAAAATCATGTCTACAGAAGCTACTTCTGATCCAATACGGAAGGGCGCATTAGCGGGACTAATTGCTGCTTTGGTGGATCAAGGACATCCACCTCAATATGCTCAAGTGATGGCGACTTCCATTATTTTTCAGACAGACCTAGATTTAAGGAATGCCCAAATTGCTAGTTTGTTAAATTGGCTGAAGCAGGAAAATGAGAATATATTAGGACTTACGCACTCGCTACGAAAATAAAGGCCTTGAGATTGCTTCCCTACAGTCACAATGACGAAAATACGTTAGGGTTGCGTAAGTCCTGTATATATACATCGGCCCTAACTGTAGTAGAAAAAACACGTGAGGAATTTGAGCGTCGCGTTCAACAAGGTTGAACTGATCTACTCTCTTGAGGAATCGGATGGTATTTTGAAGAAGAATTCAGCCGTCAATTATGATGGCTGAATTTTTTCTTGATGACTGAAAACAATGTACAAAATCCTCTCCAAAGAAATCGCCTCTATGTACACACGCGACGGTGTACGCCTCGACGCAGATATCTATTGCCCTGATGAGGAAGGTGAGTTTCCTGTATTATTAATGCGACAACCCTATGGTAGAGCGATCGCGTCTACGGTGGTTTATGCTCATCCTAGTTGGTACGCTGCCCAGGGTTACATTGTAGTGATTCAAGATGTGCGGGGGCGGGGTACTTCGGAGGGTGAGTTTAAGTTATTCGCCAATGAAATCGCTGATGGTGCAGATAGCGTTAATTGGGCTGCAAGTCTACCGAGGAGTAATGGCCAGGTGGGAATGTATGGCTTTTCTTATCAGGGGATGACTCAATTGTACGCTGCGATCGCTAAACCACCAGCCCTAAAAACTATTTGCCCAGCGATGATTGGCTATGATTTATATACAGATTGGGCTTATGAAGGTGGTGCATTCTGTTTGCAAACAAATTTAGCTTGGGCGATACAATTAGCCACAGAAACTGCACGGTTACGAGGTGATCAATCAACATATCAAGCTTTACTTACAGCCTCGCGCAATCTCCCGGTAAATCATCCCGAAATTCTGCAAAAACTTGCACCAGAATCTTTTTATCACGATTGGGTAGCCCATCCGCAACCCGATATTTATTGGCAAGAACTGTCACCCAAAAGCCACTTCCAAAGCGTTGATTTGCCGATGTTTCATATTGGCGGATGGTTTGATACTTATCTGCGCGGTACATTGCACCTATACAAAGATATGGTAGTCCGCGCTAATACTCCCCAACATTTAATAATTGGCCCTTGGGCGCATTTACCCTGGGGACGCAAAGTTGGTGCGGCTGATTTTGGTAAGTTAGCCACTAGCCCAATAGATCAAATGCAGATTCGTTGGTTTAATCAATTTCTCAAAGGTGTAGACACAGGTTTATTAGATGAGTCTCCTGTATGCCTGTTTGAAATGGGTAGTAATCTTTGGCAAGATTTGTCCAGTTTACCTAAACCAAATCAGAAATCTTACTTTTTGTCAACTACCGGACTAGCCAGCATCAGAGAAGATGCCGGAATCCTTATACCCAGTCCCCAGTCCCCAATCCCCAGTCCCCAAGACATATTACTCCACGATCCTTGGCGACCAGTGCCAGCGATAGGTGGTCATGCAGCAATGCCGGCGGGTGTGTTTGAGCGATCGCAAATTGATTGCCGTTCTGATGTGTTAACTTACACTAGTGAACCTTTAACCGCAGATTTATCTCTAGCCGGGGAAGTATTAGTAAAAATCTGTTGTCAATCTGACCAAGATAGTTATGATTTATGTGCTGTACTGTCCCAGGTATATCCTTATGGGAGCGTGTACAACGTGACGCAAGGTTATTTACATTGCCAAGACGGTACAAACAAGGTTACTAGAAATATACAATTGCAACCGATATGTATAAGAATAGCAAAAGGTAATTGTTTGAGTTTGAGTTTGAGTTTAGCTTGTTACCCAGCCTATGCAATGAACTCTGGGAATGGGGCTGTTTTAAGCAGTACCCGTTTAATGAATGCTCAGATTATAACGCTGAGTGTTAGTTGTGATGGTTCTCAGGTTTTGTTACCGATAATTAGTTAGGTTTGTAGAGAAACGCTGATGTCTGCTAAAGATATATTTCATGAAACCGTCAAAAAAGCTCTTCAAAAAGAACAATGGGTGATTACAGCCGACCCATTAAAATTTAAATATGGTAACGTTAACTTTCAGATTGATTTAGGCGCAGAACGAGTTTTAGCAGCCGAAAGGCAAGGCAAGAAAATAGCTGTAGAAATCAAAAGTTTTCTCAATCCTTCGGCTGTTACTGACTTTTATGCTGCGTTAGGTCAATTTTTAAGCTATAGATTAGCATTAGAAGCAACTGAACCCAACCGCTTGTTGTATTTAGCTGTGCCTTTCGATATTTACCAAACATTTTTTCAGCTTGAGTTTACACAAGCGGCAATACAACGGTATCAGCTTTTATTAATTGTTTATGATCCTGTAAATGAGGTAATTGTGCAATGGATAAATTAGCCAAGTATCGGGAGTATGTGCAGAGTTTATTAACTCATTACGCTAATGAAGATATAGCTGATAGTGAGGTAGAAGTCCAATTGATTTTTGATGAAAAACGCGACCATTATCAGTGGATGAACGTGGGATGGGAAGGTTTAAAGCGTGTTTATCGATGTATCATTCATTTTGATATTAAAGATGGAAAAATCTGGCTTCAGCAAAATTTAACTGATCAAAATCCGGCAGAGGAGCTGGTAGCAATGGGAGTTCCACGAGAGGATATTGTTTTGGGTTTGCAACCTGTTTATAAACGACAGTATACAGAATATGGTGTTGCGTAGATTGGTGATGGTGGAAATTTGCTGTAGTTTTCATCCAAAAAAACGCTTAGAAGTTTGCTTATCTAAGCATTTTTTTGTAGATATATACCCATTCACATGGTTTAATGCAACATTTTTCATCTGCAACACTTCTGAAAGGAAAGTATTACGAGGATAAGTTGTAACACACATCAGGTGAAGTGGTATCACTCCTTGCACTAATTACATAATATCTTTTTTGAGAGAAAAATAAATGTTAAGTGTATGATACTTCAAAAACTGTCACTAATTTAAAACCACTGAGCAATCACAGTCTCAGAAAGAACATAGTAAAACCATTTAAACGCCCAACTTCTCTGGGTAGATATTCAACCATCAACCTGCAAGCAAGTTTAGAATTTAAAGTAAAGAAATATTTCTTAGCTTACAGGCATGAAACGCATCGTCTTGATTGCTGGTTTTGAATCGTTTAACGCTGACTTGTACAGAAAAGCCGCTTTATTGGCTAAATCTCGCTGTGCTGATTTGGATATTCGAGTATTTAGCGATCGCGATATTACAAGCATTCGCCCAGAAGTAGAAGCCGCACTCCAAGGCGCGGATGTGTTTTTTGGTAGCCTGATATTTGATTATGACCAAGTTTTGTGGTTGCGCGATCGCATCGCCCAAATCCCCATCCGCCTAGTATTTGAGTCAGCTTTAGAACTGATGAGTTTAACCAAACTCGGTGGATTTGCGATCGGTGACAAACCCAAAGGAATGCCCAAACCAGTTAAATTCATCCTCGATAAATTCAGTAATGGACGAGAAGAAGACAAACTCGCTGGTTATATTAGCTTCTTAAAAATCGGCCCCAAACTGCTGAAATTTGTCCCAGTCCAGAAAGTCCAAGACTTACGCAATTGGTTAATTATCTATGGTTACTGGAATGCCGGCGGGACAGAAAACGTTGCGTCATTATTTTGGACACTAGCAGAAAAATATTTAGATTTAAAAGTCGGCGACATCCCCCCACCCATCGAAACCCCCAACATAGGTTTACTACATCCCGACTATCCAGGGTTTTTTGAATCCCCCAAAGCATATCTAGAATGGTATCAAAAGAGGAAAATAGGGAATAAAAGCAATCCCCAATCCCCAATCACCGCCATTCTCCTCTACCGTAAACACGTCATCACCAAACAACCCTATATTCCCCAACTGATTCGCCGTTTTGAGGAAGCGGGTTTGATACCTTTACCCATTTTTATCAACGGTGTGGAAGGTCATGTGGCGGTACGTGATTGGATGACCACCGACTACGAACTTCAGCAACGAAAAATAGGTAATATTGAAACCCTTTCACTTTCCCAAGAAGCCGTCAAAGTAGATGCAATTGTCTCCACCATTGGCTTTCCTCTCGTGGGTGGCCCAGCCGGTTCAATGGAAGCCGGTCGTCAAATAGAAGTAGCCAAGCGCATCCTCACCGCCAAAAATGTCCCCTACATCGTCGCTGCACCTTTGTTAATTCAAGATATCCACTCTTGGACGCGTCAAGGTGTAGGAGGTTTGCAAAGTGTGGTGTTGTACGCCTTACCAGAATTAGACGGTGCAATTGATACTATTCCTCTGGGTGGATTGGTTGGGGAAGATATTTATTTAGTTCCCGAACGGATGCAGCGTCTGATTGGGAGAGTGAAAAATTGGGTAGAATTACGGCAAAAACCCCCCGCAGAAAGGAAAATTGCCATTATTTTGTATGGCTTCCCCCCTGGTTATGGTGCGGTAGGTACAGCCGCATTATTGAATGTCCCCCGCAGTTTAATTAAATTACTCCACGCCCTCAAAGACCAAGGTTATAACGTCGGCGACATCCCAGAAGATGGGGAAGAATTGATTCGCCGAGTCAGAGAAGCCGATGAAGAGATGGAACGATGGGAAATAAATCAGCCTTTTCCCTCCTCAGCGAATACTGTTAACGCCCGGAAACTAGAAAAATGGTTAGGATATCTCCTGACATCGCGCATCGAAAAACAATGGAAATCTTTAACAGGAAGCGGAATAAAAACCTACGGTGATGAACTCCATATTGGTGGAGTGCAGTTAGGAAATGTGTGGATAGGTATACAGCCACCTTTGGGGATACAAGGCGACCCCATGCGGTTAATGTTTGAACGGGATTTAACACCTCATCCTCAATATGCAGCCTTTTATAAATGGTTACAAAATGAACTGCAAGCTGATGCTGTAGTTCACTTTGGTATGCACGGTACTGTAGAATGGTTGCCCGGTTCACCGTTAGGAAATACAGGTTATTCTTGGTCAGATATTTTATTAGGAGATTTGCCTAATTTATATATATACGCCGCCAATAATCCTTCCGAGTCGATATTAGCAAAACGTCGCGGTTATGGGGTGTTGATTTCTCATAATGTTCCCCCCTATGGTCGTGCTGGTTTGTATAAAGAATTGGTATCGCTGCGGGATTTAATTGCAGAATATCGAGAAGATAAGACAAAGAATTATGTACTAAAGGAAGGGATTTGTAAAAAGATTGCCGATACTGGTTTAGATGCTGATTGCCCATTTGAAGATGCGAAAAAATTGGGTATTCCCTTTACACCAGAAAATATCAGAATGTTTAGTAGTCATGCTTTTGATGATTATCTGGTGAAATTATATGAGTATTTGCAAGTAATAGAAAATCGCTTATTTTCTTCAGGGCTGCATACATTGGGTGAACCACCAAACGAAGAAGAATTAGCATCTTATTTAGAAGCTTATTTTGGTAGTGAACAGCCAAGTGACCCAGAAGAAAAACAGCAAATCACAGATTTATTGATGCAAACTACAGATGAGTTAACCAATTTATTAAGGGGGTTAAATGGTGAATTCATCCCCCCTGCACCTGGTGGTGATTTATTGCGAGATGGTGCGGGAGTGTTACCAACGGGGAGAAATATTCACGCTTTAGACCCCTATAGAATGCCTTCCCCCGCCGCTTATGAACGGGGACGGGAAATTGGGCAAAAAATTATCAGTCAGCATTTACAAGAACATGGCACATATCCCGAAACAGTAGCAGTTTTATTGTGGGGGTTAGATGCAATTAAAACTAAGGGTGAATCGTTAGGAATACTTTTAGAATTGGTGGGTGCTGAACCTGTAAAAGAAGGAACAGGGCGAATTGTTCGCTATGAATTGAAACCTTTAGTAGAAGTAGGACACCCCCGCATTGATGTGTTAGGTAATCTATCAGGAATCTTTAGGGATAGTTTTGTAAATATCATCGAATTGTTAGATGATTTATTCCAAAGGGCGGCTGATGCTGATGAACCAGAAGAGCAAAATTTTATTAAAAAACACGCTTTAGCTTTAAAGGCGCAAGGTGTAGAAAATACATCAGCGAGATTGTTTTCTAACCCGGCTGGTGATTTTGGTTCATTAGTAAATGATAGAGTAGTTGATGGTAACTGGGAATCTGGGGAAGAACTAGGAAATACTTGGCAAAGTCGCAATGTGTTTAGCTATGGCAGACAAGATAAAGGCCAAGCTAGACCAGAAGTATTAAATCAGTTATTAAAGACTAGCGATCGCATCGTGCAAGAAATAGACTCTGTAGAATATGGTTTAACCGATATTCAGGAATATTACGCCAACACCGGCGGATTGAAAAAAGCCGCCGAAAAGCAAAGCGGAAAGAAAGTTACTACTAGCTTTGTGGAAAGTTTCTCCAAAGACACCACACCCCGCAACTTAGATGATCTACTCAGAATGGAATACCGCACCAAGTTGCTAAATCCCAAATGGGCGCAAGCAATGGCGAGTCAAGGTTCTGGCGGTGCATTTGAAATTTCCCAACGTATGACAGCATTAATTGGTTGGGGTGGTACTGCTGATTTTAAAGATGATTGGGTATATGAGCAAGCCGCAGATACCTATGCGTTAGATCCCGAAATGGCGGAGAGATTACGCCAAGCCAACCCAGAAGCTTTTCGTAATATTGTCAGCAGAATGTTAGAAGCACATGGGCGCGGTTTTTGGCAAACTGATACAAATAGATTAGATAAACTACGTCAATTGTATGAATTGACAGATGAACAATTAGAAGGTGTAACAGTTTAATTTTTCTCTGTGCCTCTATGTTTCCGTAGTTAAATAAAATACCTTAAGCCACAGAGGCACGGAGACACGGAGAAGAAAGTACAGATTTTATCACCCTATCCCGCCCGTTCTTTAGCCAGACTATCAATTGCATCACCCAACGCAGTAGTAAGGCTTTTACGGGTTTGAGCATGGTTTTCTTGCTCTATTTTTAAGGCGTGAATCAAGCGATCGCGTTCTTGAATGACAGCCACTAGTTTGGTTTTTAAGTCTTCTACAGTCTTAATGGCGGCGAGTTCCTGGTGAATGGCTGTGATCACAGTAGAGTTGGGGAATGTTGCTCCATCAATACCTTTGAGTTTTTGAATTTCTATTTGGAGGGATGCGATCGTTTTTCGGGTCAGATCAGCATCAGTGCGGCGTTGTTCTGCCTCCGTGTTATAAAGTTTACGCCATTTTTCGGCACTTTCCCAAGCAGCATCGCGATCGCGCTGTTGTTCTACTAGCTGCTGTTTAAGTGATTCAATTTCAGCTAACCATTGTTGTGTTAAGTCTTGACTCATAGCCCGTTATTTTGTGTTTAGTGCAGTTATAAACTATTGCAGGCAAAATAAATAATTTACGGCTGTCATATTTTTAGGGCATTTTGCCCATTATCATGCAATCAGTTGAGTCGTACTAATACATATATGTTTAGAGACTGGTTTGCAGACAACTTGGGAGTTAGTCAAGCTCGCAAAGAACAAGTATACCTAGATATATGCAGTTCAATCAGCTTAGAAGATGCCAGCTATTGGATTCAGGTGCTATTTGCAGCAGGTATTGCTACTTTGGGGCTGGTCTTAAATAGCCCAGCAGTGATTATTGGCGCGATGTTGATTTCTCCCTTGATGGGGGGTATTTTAGCCAATGGACTGGCTCTAGCTGCGGGTGATGTGATTTTAGCCATGCGGGCGTTGCTCAATCTGTTGCTGAGTTGTGCGCTGGCGATCGCCTTTGCTGTCTTACTGGTATCTTGGCTGCCATTTAAGGAAATGACCAGTGAAATTGCGGCTAGAACTCGACCGAATATTTTAGATTTGTTCGTGGCTTTATTTTCTGGTGCGGTGGGTTCAGTAGCAATTTGCAAAGAAGCGAAGGGGGTAGCCACTTCTATTCCTGGTGTAGCGATCGCAGTTGCTTTAATGCCACCGTTATGTGTTGTTGGTTATGGTATCGGTGTTGCCATCAGCATTAATCCTGTGAAGGGATTACAGGTAGCTAGTGGTGGAGGTTTACTATTTTTTACCAACTTAGTAGCTATTACCTTCACTGCAATGTTAGTTTTCCTGAGTCTGCATATTGACAATCTTCAGGTTAAAGAAAAAGTTAGGGAATGGCGTAATACACATCCAGAAAGTATCTGGATGCAGGGTATTTTAGAAAGACTACCTGCTTACCAAAAGCTGAAAAAAATCGGCAGTTTACCTGGCAGATTACTGCTAATTTTTATGACAATTGGGGCGATTATGTTCCCACTCAATCAATCTCTAAACCAACTTAGAAAGGAAATTACTCTACAGCAACAAGAAAACCGCGTTCGTCGGTCGGCAATAGACCTATGGCAACAGCAATTTGCTACTTTCTCTAGTGGTGAAACACGCTCTTACATTGGTAACATTTCGACATCAGAAAAAAATAATAAATTGACAGTGCAACTTCAGGTTTTTAGTAGCAAGCAATACACACCAGAGGAGAAAAATAATTTTATTCAACAGTTAGCCTCGCGTCTGGGAAAAGTACCTGAATTAGTAACACTCAAGTTAGTTGAAATTCCCACAGCATCTAGTGAACTTTTACGCCCAATACCTGAAGAAAAACCGCCTGAACCTGTAATTAACATCGCGCAATTACAATCAAGTTTCCTGCAAGAAGTCCAGTCAGCCTTGGGTGAAATGCGACTTCCCCAACCAGCGCAGATGATTAATTATGAGCTAATTACTATCCCCTACGAACCATTACGCATTCGGTTGGTGTATTTGAGTGAACGTGATATTGAAAAAGATGCCCAGGTTTTACTGGCTGATAATGTCAGGAGTAAGCTAGATTACCAGTCTGCGCTAGTCAGTATGCAGAGAATAGCAACTAATTTGGGAGTGATATCTTTTGAGCAAGATCAGTCTACACTGACACCAGATAACGCCAAGCTGTTAGATCGGGCTGGGCAAATTTTACAGCAATTTCCTAACTTGCAACTAGAAGTCATGGTTAACCAAGAACTAGAGGAAGAGCAAGAGATTGCCCAACTGCGATCGCAAGCAATTACAGATTACCTCAAAACCCAGTGGCAAATTAATAGCGATCGCCTAATTTTAGGAGTCGGAACAGAACCACAACGCCGCGCAATACTCAAACTTACGGTAAAATCACTGAGAAGACCACCCATAGAAACCATACCCGAAACATTTTAATAAATTACGAATTACGTTAGCGTAGCGGGACGTTAGTCCATTACGAATTACGAATTGGAGATATGCCACAGCCTCGCTTTGTCAGCTTCTTTCGGCATCTAAATTGGCGTGCATTCAAAAAAACCATTGCTAGAACCATCAAAAGGCGACTTTTAGGACTGGCTTCAGAAATTGCCTTTAATGCGATGTTATCTTTATTTCCGGCAATTCTGGCAGTCCTCACAGCCATTGGTTTACTAGAAGAATCGTTGCAAAACACCTTCAAGCAACTAGCTGAACAAGTCAGTCAAGTCGCGCCAGAAGAAGCAACGACATTGATTAAAGACTTTGCTAGCCAAGAAATTGCCCACTCTAAGAATAGTGGGTTATTTTCTTTGAGTTTTGTCATTGCCCTTTGGACAGCATCAGGGGCTGTAAGCACTGCCATGACAGCCTTTGATCAAATTCATCAAATCCCAACAGAAAAAACTCGTCCCTTTTGGAAAGCCAAAATCATCTCATTAGGATTGACGGTAGGCACAATTTTGCTACTAGTATTAGCTTCTTTCTTAGTATTTCTCAGTGACTTACTCTTGGGATTTGTCGTCAGTGGTAACTCATCTTTAATTTTCTTACTGTCTATCTGGAAATTGTTGCGCTGGCCTTTGGCTTTAGGTATTGTGGCTACAGCATTTAGCTTTATCTACCGCTACGGCACTAGCGTTTGGAAATCAGGCACACCAATAATTCCAGGGGCAATGGTTGCAGCAGTGATTTGGGCTATTTTATCTGCTTTATTTCGGCAATATGTCGCGAATTTTGGTAACTATAACAAAGTTTATGGTGCAGTCGGCACAGTAATCGTTTTAATGCTGTGGCTGTGGATGAGTGCGGCTGTTTTATTAATAGGCGATCAGTTAAATGTGACTGTTGGTGAAGATATTCGCTCCAAATTGCCTAAAAATCCCCTAAAAAACGTTAATTTGCTCAATGAGGCAGGAAAAAATATTGACTCTTAACTTTTGTAAAGACGTGATATACCGCGTTTATATTGAAAAAGTAATTGCCAAAAATCACTACAAATATCACAGCCAGCCATTGCAAACTAGCCACATAGCAGTAAAATATTGAACAATTTAATTACAAGTGGCCGATAATGCCCCATACTTCTTCTGTTGACTATAATGCTCAAGCCGCAACTTTAAAGCGTCTGCGTCAAGTGAGTCGCCTTTTAGATAAAGTTATTGCTGTTCCCGGTACACCAATTGCCGTTGGTTTAGATCCAATGATCGGATTGATACCAGTTGGTGGTGATGTTTTAGGTCTATTACTTGCTAGTTACATTGTTGTGGAAGCAGCAAGACTTGGTATCCCTAAAAAAACCTTAAGTAAAATGGTACTAAATATCTTTATTGATAGTTTAATCGGTAGTATCCCTGTTTTGGGCGATATTTTTGATTTCGCTTGGACAGCTAATGAATACAATATTAAGTTAATAGAACAACACTTAAAATTTCCGCGTTAGTAGAGTGTAGATAAATAATTTATTCTTACCATTGTCTGATCAACCTCAGCCGTGATAATAATGAGACTTCTGTAAACGGCATGAAAATTTTTGAGATCATTTATTGATGAAAGATTGGTGGCAAGCAACTTTTCCCAAAGGGCGGCAAAGTCTAGTTATTAGTGATGTTCATGGTTATCCTGTGCAAATTGCATATGGTGAAATAGGTACAGGTAGACCACTATTTTTATTACATGGCATGGGTAGTTGGAGCTATAATTGGCGTTATACTATAGCTCCCTTATCTAAACATTTTCGAGTTATTTGTTTTGATGCCAAAGGATTCGGGTTTTCTGACAAACCTTGGTTGCGGCGAGAAAAAAATGGGCATCAAGTGATTGAATTAGAAAGAATTGTGCAAGCATTATGTGATGAACCAGCCATCATTGTGGGGGAATCAATAGGGGCATTAATTTCTCTAGCTTTAGCTCAAAAAAATCCCCAATTGGTAGGACGGTTAGTTGTAATTAATGCCCCAATTTTTACGGAACGTCTACCTCATTGGGCAATGGAAATACTTGCTCAAACCCCAATAGAAGTATTACAAGCAATTGACGATTTACGTTTGGCTTATTTGTTTGCGCCGCTAGTGCGAGAGGTTATGGCCATAGAAAGGCGCAAAGTGCTATTTGATCCCTCTATTCTCACCCAAGAAGATGTTTATTGGATTACTTATCCATTTATTGAACTTCCTGGTACTTTGGTCAAAGTGGCTGAAGAATTACAAATAGCAGCCAAAGAAATTAAGCATTGGCAAGCCAACAAACCCAATATGCTCACTCAAATTCAAGAGGATTTGGATAGGATCAATTGTCCCACATTAATTTTGTGGGGCGATCGCGATAGTTGGTTTCCTGCTACTCATGGCGAACGATTACACAAATTAATTCCCAGTTCCCAATTCCAAATCTTGGATAACTGCTGTCATGATGCCTCAACTGGTGCAGCGAAAGTAGTCAATCAGTCAATTCTGAAGTTTCTACAAGGTACAAATTTTTTGTAAATATGTATCGATATGTTGAGGAATTTTAAAAATTGACAATAAACAAAAAAATTAACAACTTATGCAAAGAAATATTAAGCGATAAAACCCTCTTAACTTCTACCTTTTCACCTCCTCCCATCTGTCTCCTACCTCTTGCCTGCCAAAAACAAAATAGCTGACGGCAAACATGGTATGAGATCATAAAAAAACTAAACGCAATGCAAGTTAGAGAAGTCCCAAGAGAATGGAAGCACGCAAAACAGTTGTAATTACAGGTACATCTTCAGGGGTCGGGTTGTACGCCGCCAAAGCTATGGCTGATAGAAACTGGCACGTAGTCATGGCCTGCCGGGATATAGAAAAAACCCAAAAAGTTGCCCAATCCGTAGGAATTCCCCAGAGTAGCTACACCATCATTCCCATTGACTTAGCATCTTTAGGAAGTGTGCGTTATTTTGTGCAGAACTTTCGCGCCACTGGTAGAACCCTGGATGCTTTGGTGTGCAACGCGGCAATTTATATGCCTTTAATTAAAGAGCCACTCCGCAGCCCAGAAGGATATGAATTAACCATGGCCACAAATCATCTTGGTCATTTTCTGCTGTGTAACTTGATGCTGGAGGATTTGAAAAAATCATCTTCCCAACCTAGACTCGTAATTTTAGGAACTGTCACCCATAACCCCAACGAACTCGGCGGAAAAATTCCACCCCGTCCAGACTTGGGAGATTTGAGAGGTTTTGCTGAGGGCTTCCAAGATCCGATTACAATGGCTGATGGTAAGAAGTTTGAACCTGTGAAAGCTTATAAAGATAGCAAAGTATGCAATATTCTGACTATGCGAGAACTGCATCGGCGATATCATGAATCTACAGGAATTGTCTTTAGTTCTCTATATCCTGGATGTGTAGCGACAACAGCACTATTCCGTAACCACTATCCTTTATTCCAGAAGCTATTCCCCATCTTCCAAAGACGCATTACCGGCGGCTTTGTCTCTGAGGAATTAGCAGGCGAAAGGGTAGCAATGGTAACGGCTGATCCTGAATACGGCAAATCTGGGGCGTACTGGAGCTGGGGAAACCGTCAAAAGAAAGACCGTGAGTCATTTGTCCAGCAAGTTTCTCCACAAGCTAGTGATGATGCTAAAGCCAAGCGGATGTGGGACTTGAGCGAAAATTTAGTTGGACTTGCACCAGTTAGTTCGCCAGCCGTTGCCAGATAATAATGAGTGGTGAGTCATGAGTCCTGAGTGCTGAGTAATGAGTAATGAGTCATGAGTGCTGAGTCATGTAAAAAGTAGGGGCTTACAACCTACTCTGCTAACAGCTTTTTTAACTCGGCACTCTTCATTACTTGTTTTTTATGATACAGGCGTAAGTATTTTAATATTCTTTTTAGATTTGAAATTAATTTACTCAAAGCGTTTGAGAATATGGGTTTAGGGGAAAGCGATCGCAGATTAGCTTGAGCAATTTTATCCCATTTGCCAAGATCAGCGCATAGGATAGATGTCACAAGCGATATCAAGAATATGTGTGTATATGGGAGAAAAATTTATTGCGGCAGTATTTGATGGTAAAGGCTTTTACCCTCAAGACGCGATCGCCTTGCCAGTTAATACTCGTGTACGCTTAAGTATAGAGATATTACCATCTAATGCCCAAGAAACCGTGTCTTTTTTAGCGACAGCGCGATCGCTGCAACTCCATAGTCCACCAAATTTGTCTGCTAACATTGACAAGTATTTGTACGGTCAGGAACTTCTGCATGAAACCTGAAGTGTTTCTTGATACATCATTTGCCATTGCCTTAGCCGCACCCCAGGATCATTTACATCAGCGAGCGGTACACTTAGCTAAATTGTTAGACGAGGCAGGTACACGTCTCATTACCACCCAAACAGTCATCCTAGAAATTGGCAATATTTTATGCCAACAACCTCATCGTCATCAGGCGATCGTGCTGTTAAATTCTCTAGCATCTGACCCGAAGGTGGAAATTGTCCCTTTATCTCAGGAATTGTACGAAAGAGCTTTCCAGTTATACTGTGAAAGCCCTGACAAAGATTGGGGATTTATTGATTGTGTATCTTTTATTGTCATGCAATTCTGTGGCATTACTGAGGCTTTGACTGCCAACGAGCATTTTCAACAGGTAGGATTTCGCGCCTTGCTACGAGAAACTCTCCCTTAATTGAATAGTTCTATATCGATTGGTTTTTCTGCTCTGAGTCATGGCTGGTCACGTCCCGCTCCGCTAACAGCACTCATCAGTGGTATCACTGAGACAATTTTTTCTGCTGTATCGACTTTAATCTTCGCCAAGCCAAATTTTTCAATCACGGCGGCGTTGGTGGTTAAGTGCGTACTCACCTGCGCCACTTTGTAATGAGTGACTTGTGGGGCTAAGGCCGCAGGTAACAATAATTGATCTGCTAGATGTTCGTCAATTGGTGCGCCAGTTTGATGAAATTTCAACAGTTGCTCACAGGCAATTTCTGCTACTTTTTCTGAAGACAATCGCAACCGTCCAAACCCGCCAAAACCAGTCAAGCTATTTTGATACTCAGCCGTTAAAAAAATCCCTGCGCCTGGTGCTATACCTTTTTCTCGTAATGCTCGTACAGATGCCTTTAGTCCTAAGCTACGTAACCAATTCTCAGCACGATTTGCCATGCGTTGGGGAATGTGTGCGGGTAATTCTGTAACTACTGCCAGTCCCCGTACTAAGTGTAAATTCCCCCTTTCTAGTAAGTGGATACCCTGAAGTTGACACCCCCCTTTTACTAACATTTCTACTTCTCCCCCACCTTGGGGATACCAACCCCAAGTACCCAATTTGACTTTTGCCTCTATCCCCATCCGTTTGAGCATCGACAAATAGACTAGCTCAATGTAAGTCATTGTGGGGCTAAAAATAACATGAGTTCCACCCCGGAGAGTTACTTGGGAGTCACCATTAACTAAAGCTAAAGGTAAAAGAATTGTCTGCAACACCAAAGTAATTGCTCCCGCCGAACCCCCTTGCTGCACTTCACTGACATCAAAACTATACTTTCCTGGCTGTACCACACTACCCGGTATAAATTCTAGTCTTGTTGATCCCAACTCATCACCCGATAATTGCCCATGACAAATTCTAGCCGCAGCGCGAACGGCGGTTAAATGCTGGGCGGCTAATCCTGGCTTTTTGCGTCCAGCGCGGATTCCTGTAATGCGGATGGGTTCACCAGTGATGGCGGCTAGACTCAGGGAAGTGCGAAGAACTTGTCCGCCTCCTTCACCGTAAGAACCGTCAATTTCAATCATGAATGGGAATGGTGTAGTGTCGGTATGTAACAATTCAAAATTCAAAACAGTTGGAGTAGAGGACTATTACCTCGACTCAAGTAAGCTACGTATAGACGTAGAGGTCTTAAATGCTTGAATTTAATATAACCACAGAATACACAGATTAACTTACTATGTATTTTTGTAATTCCTAATTTTGAATTTCAAATTGTAGCATTTTGCTTTTACCAGGGTTCATTAGTCCATAGGGGTCAACCATTTCCTTAAATTTTAATTGTTCAGGATCAATTACTTTCCTGCCCCCATCTTCAATAATATAGGTGTGAGGATTAGCAATAAACACACCTTGGGCTTCGTGGTAGTGGATAATCTCATTGAGCCGTGCTTCTGTGGTGTAGCGTACTAGTTGTAAAGCGGCGGGAACTACTGCACCATTCATCCGAATAAATTCTAAGTGCATCATCACTTCATCACCAAAGTGATGATATAAATGCTCTACTAATTCCAGACCTTTGGCTGGGGGAATCATACTTTGCAAGTATGTAATCTGGGTATCTACATTCCGGGCGTGTAGGGTGGTGTGATTCCAGGCGAATTCTGCTAAATTAACGCCTTTACCTGCTTCTTCTGCTGGTTTTTGGTAGGTAATTTGTCCACCGTATTGCTGCACTAACCCCGGTAAAAATTCTAAACTGAGTTCAGCTACTAGTAAAAATGCTGAGTGAGTACCTTCAGGGATATATTGCTGTAAGGCTTGGAAGTATTGGGGAATGGGCGATGCAAAGACACTAATTAACTTTTTCACCATCCCATCGGCGTTAGCTAGGCTTTGCCCAAACTTGGCGGCTGTCATGAAATCTGCAAAGGTAACAATTACTTCTGCCCAAGGATAGGCTGGCCCCAAGGGAATTTCAACTTCTGTGATAATGCCGTTAATACCCCAAGCATGGTTTACCTTCTGTACATCGTCGCCGCGCAATTCAATGACACGCGGTTCATCTTCTACGGTGACAACTCTTAATGCTAATAGATTACCTCGATCGCCTAATAATCCATATTGGATTGAGCCAATACCCCCACTCCCACCAGCCACAAATCCGCCAATGGTAGCTGTGCGGTAAGTGGAAGGGGACATCCGCATTTCCCAGCCAATTTCTCGCGCTTTTTTGTCTAAGGCGGCTAATTTCATCCCAGCTTCTACCCGCGCTACCCCCGGTTTGACCCAACTTACAGCTTGCATTTTGGTCATGTCTAAAATTACGCCGCCGTGCATGGGTACGCATTGCCCATAGTTGCCTGTTCCCGCACCTCTGACGGTGATAGGTATACGGTGTTTAGCACAGATAGCGGCAACTTTTATCACTTCCTGTTCGTTGGCGGGACGGACTACGATGTCCCCAACTTTGCCTTCTAGTTTAGGTACTAGGACTGGGCTAAAGGTGTGGTAGTCTTGGGATAATTTTGCTACTTGATGAGTGTCTGTAATAGTTTCTATGCCTGCCAGGGAGTTAATGAGGGAATTTAAGTTGGCGATCGTCATTAGCTTATATCCTTTTTTTAACGCAGAGGTACGCTGAGGTTTACGCGGAGGTTCGCAGAGAATTTTCACTCCGCGTTACTTTGCGCTTTTCTTAGCGTCTCTCTGTTTAAACTTAATATAAGTCTTTGTAAATACCTGTAGCGATCGCTTGATAAAATACCCCTTGTTTGGCTTAGGCTAAATGAACTTAGGAGAAACAAAATTGATGTATTCTCCTTGATGCTGTTTTAGCTCAGTCTGAGTGTACATTCTAAAATTAATTTTTGATTCACCAAAGAGTAGGGCTGAATTTCTAAGGCGCGTCTAAAAGCTTTGATAGCTTTACTGTATTTTCCTAAGGCGGCGTAACATAAACCCATACCATGCAGCGCACCAAAATGTACAGAGTTAATCTGAATCACCATCTGACAGTCCCCTAAGGATTTACGATAATCGCCTATGCTGTAGTAGAGAAAAGCACGACGATTCCAGGCTTCTGCAAAGTCAGGTTGTTCTTTAATGAGTTCGGTGAGAATTTTTTCAGCCTCAGTAGTTTCCCCAGCATCAAGCAATTTTTGACTTTGGTCGATTTTTTCCAGCCCGTAAACTCCCTTTTGCTGAAACCAAATACGCCAGAGTTGCTTTGTTGCTTGCTCCCGGACTAAAGCGTTAGGCTTTTTTAAATCTTCAAGTAAAGAGCTGATTGATAAAGAATCCATGAATTTGCGATTGGCGATTTTCAGTAATTGTCTCCTTGTATCAAGGTATCAAGTTTCGTATAAGTTTGCTGTGTTGAATTTTAAATTCCTGTTAACAATTCTCCAATAAAAATCTTTCATTCAGCAGTTAATTGAAAATCTAATGTATCAAGAAATACTATCAATCTGTACTTAAGTATATAAACTCATCCGCAATCAGTGATGAGAATATCAAAACTTTGAAAAACACAAACTAACTACTGATATTTTATAAAGATTTAGTAAATAATAGTTCATCAAAAAATTACAAAATCAGTATTCTTTCTTGGGACATTTAACTTTTAAATCAGCACTGTGCTGCATGACGTTCGCACCACTACGGAAAGCGGCGAAGAATAGGGTGTCATTTGAGTGATAGTATTGCCAAACCCAAAGTAAGTAATAAAGCTGTGTATGCTGTGATGGGATTTGCCCCAGCTAGTAAGATGAGGATAGTACCAACAATCAGGGCAGAAGCGATCGCCATTAGCGGTGATAGGATGGGCAACCATACAGAATGAATCCGATTAATTGGTGTCATGATATTAAAGTTAAGGAAGCTCACACCCTAGATTCCAACAAATTGCCCAAACTTTAGCTCAAATCACAAATTTATAGCAACAAATGAAACTCAAGCAGCTGTTTAGGAGTGTTAACGCTGCTTCTAAAAATGAAGCACGGGTAATTTTAGCTACTTTATTTTTAGTTATGATTCTAGTGTTGACGGTAGGATTGTCCTTGTCTTTTGGTGCTGTCGCCATGACACCTGAACAATTATGGCAAGCTATTTGGCGACAAGGAGATGAACTCTATCAAACTATTCTTTGGGATTTGCGCTTACCGAGAACTGTGGCTGCGATGTTGGTGGGTGCAGCTTTAGGAATGGCAGGTTCACTACTCCAGGGAATGTTACGTAACGGACTAGCCGATCCGTTTTTACTAGGTATTTCTGCGGGTGCTGGTTTAGTGGCGATCGCTATGTTCAGTTTAGGTGTATTCGTGGCTTGGATTCCCTTAGCAGCTTGGGTTGGGGGTGTATTCACAACAGTGATTGTCTATTTTTTAGCGAAGACTGGGGATGGTGTTTCTGTTGAAAGGTTGATTTTGGGAGGCGTGGCAATAAGTGCAATGTTTGGTGCAATCCAATCTGTGCTACTACTTTTAACAGAGGATGGACGCATACAGGCTGCGCTAAATTGGCTGATTGGTAGTTTGAATGGCCGGGGATGGACAGAAGTCACCACAGCCGGACCTTATATTAGTGTGGCATTAGTCTTGGGATGTTTGTTAGCGCGATCGGTGAATTTATTAAACCTAGGGGATGAATTAGCAGTTAGTTTGGGTGTTTCCCTAACGCGATCGCGCATTTTAATTGGCGGAGTTGCTACACTGTTAGCCGCAGGTGCTGTCAGCATTGGCGGCTTAATTGGTTTTGTCGGCTTAATAGTACCGCATGGTATCCGTCTACTCGTAGGAACAGACTATCGCGCCGTGTTACCACTCAGTGCATTAGGAGGCGCAGTAGTCATGACTATTGCAGATTTACTATCCCGGTTAGGTGCTGTAGAACTTCCCGTAGGTTCAGTAACCGCTTTATTAGGTTCACCCCTATTTATTTGGTTACTTTATCGTCGCAAAACCGGAATTTAAATCTCTTAATTACGAATTACGAATTACGAATTATTTTATCATGCCCTTAGAAACGCAAAACTTAACTGGTGGATATACAGCTAAAACTGTAGTTAGAAACATATCCTTAGCAATTGAAAAAGGAGAATGGTTGAGTTTAGTAGGTGCTAATGGTTCTGGCAAATCTACACTACTTAAACTCATGAGTCGCCTGTTAGTTCCCGAAACAGGAATTGTATTATTAGATGGGAAAGCCATTCATACTCAACCCGCCGCCGTTGTCGCCCAAAAATTAGCCTTATTACCTCAGCAACAAGCCATTCCCCCAGGGTTAACAGTCCGGCAATTAGTATCTTTAGGACGCACACCCCATCAACCTTGGTGGCAATGGGATTTAAATGCAGAAGACAGAGAAAAAGTTACTGAATCTTTGCATTTAACCCAGATGGAAACTTATCAAGAACGTCTGGTAGAGCAACTTTCTGGTGGTGAAAGACAAAGAGCTTTTTTGGCACTAGCTCTAGCACAAAATCCGCAAATTTTATTGTTAGATGAACCCACAACTTATTTAGATATTCGCTATCAATTAGAATTATTAGAACTCTTAAAAAAACTAAATCAAAATCAAGGAATTACGATTTTAACTGTTTTACATGAAATTAATTTAGCTGCAAGATATAGTTCTCGGATTGCATTACTTTATCAAGGTAATATTTTTGCATTAGGAAAACCGGAAATTGTCCTCACACCAAAAATTTTAGCTGAAGTTTTAGGGGTAGAAGTGGCAGTTTTAAATACACCTGTAGGATTACAAATTTGTCCTATAGCACCAATTCACGAATCAATTTAGTTGATAGATATTAGGGCTGACATATTGACAACTAAAAACTACATCTATCATAGGGATTTATCATTGGTAAACCCCTATAATATGGTCTATTCATCAAACTCAGCGTAATTTTAAAAGAGTCGAAAAATAAACGGATAACGGAAAGGTTCATCAGGTTGGGTAAGACAATGAAACAAAGCCCAAATTGTCAATCCCCAATGCAGTGCAAAACCCAAAGCCACCACAGGGAAAAACAAAATACCGCCCAGACCAAAGGTTAGCCAAGATATAATCCCTAGGGGTACACCTATGACTGTTGCCCAAAACCAAACATTAAAGTGAAAATTAATAGATTCTTTAGCATTGCTTTTGACAACTGGGTCATCGGAAAGTAAGTTGATGACAATGGGAACTCCAATTGAAAACAAGGTTGTACTAAAGAAAATTGCCCCATGACTCAAAGATGATAGCAATTTGCGCTTATCAGAATTGTATGTTCCTTGCATCCTGATGACTCCTCATATATCTTTTTAGCTCAATTCTAAAGGATACCTCATGGGTTTTGTATTGCCATTTACCGTACTCAGCTATGTCTGTTGGTTTTTCCTCTTGATATATGAGTTCTGGCTGCTAAGTATCAAACCTAAGAGATGAGGTTTACCGAACTGGGGAAATAATCAAGGATAGAACAAATCAATTCGTGTCATAATTAGGCTTTGGATTTTCTTCTGCCCAGTAAGTAGCTTCTCTGTTTTAAAATTACTTAATAAAGGTAGTAAAATATGAGCCGCATCAATCCATATACGCTGCAAATGCAGATTACGCGGATGTTTGATCAAGGACAATCATTCTTTGCCACAACTAAAGTACAAGACTGGTTGAAAGAAAAAAATCAAAATCCATTGGATTATGACATTATTTTCCATCAAAAGCCTGCTCCTCCTGGCTCAAAGGAAGTGATAGCAATAGAAATCGAATTGCGGCGTAAAGATGGACAACCTGTAGACCCTTGGTTACAAGAACAAGCTAATTTGCACGCTTGATGTTCTTCATGGATAAATTCCCCTGTAACCCGCCTGTGTGGATTAAAAGTAGGCGATGGCGTTCCGCCCAGCGTAGCTGATCGCCACCCAAATCTCCTTTACGTATCAAATCTATCACTCCATAAAACATTTTAGCGGTATATACGTAATCAAGTGGGATGCCGTAGGACTGAGTAAACTCGTCAATAAATGATACAAGCTGATCATTTACCTTGGCATAGCCTCCAAAGTGATAATCACATACCAATTCCCAAGGTGCGGCAGTGCTGGATGGCGCAGGTAATCCAGAGGCGAGGTACTGCGTCAGTAGGTTGGTGATATCTTGTTTGAGAAAGTCGCCATTTTTCAACACAGGGAAACCAAGCGATCGCTGTTTTGGTTGTAGCGAAAGTGTCAACCCAGCTAAAGTAGTAGCTGTCCCACAAGCTACACAGATAGTATCAAATTCTGCTGTAACTTCAGAAAGTATCTCTGTACACCCGCGCACACCATTAAGATTACAACCACCTTCAGGAATGATAAAAACCTCACCAAAACGCTGGCGTAAGTCTGCGTGTAATTCTGGGGTGTGGCGTTGACGGTAAGTTTCCCGGTCAATATATACTAGTTGCATCCCTTGTTCCACAGCAAAACTTAAGGTGGGGTTTAAAGGAAGCCGTTCTTCACCACGAATCACGCCAATAGTGCGAAAACCTAAAAGATTCCCAGCCGCAGCCGTTGCATAGATGTGATTAGAATAAGCACCGCCAAAGGTGAGAATTGTGGTGTAATTGTCTTCTTTGGCTGCTAAGAGGTTGTATTTCAGCTTGAACCACTTGTTACCATTTACCCAAGGGTGCATTAAATCAAGGCGCAGCACAGATACCTCCACCCCAGCGCGACTAAATATTTCGCTGTTGATTTGCTGTGTGGGAGGTGGAATTAAACTCAAGGACATAGACTACCACTGAGTAAAAAATGATGATAAATAGTAATTGTTTACCAAATATCCATCCAGGCGAAATTCTGCAACTAGAATTTTTAGAGCCATTGAATATTACCCCTTATCGGTTGAGTAAAGATATAGGTGTCACTCAGACAAGAATTGGCGAAATTTTATCAGGTAAACACAGTATTACAGCAGATACAGCTTTGCGTTTATCGCGTTATTTCGGTAACAGTCCCCAGTTTTGGCTGAATTTGCAAATGCAATATGATTTACGTCAAGCTTGGGTAGAAAAAGCAGATGTTTACAACCAGATTCCTGTGAATCCGTTTAATAGTGTAGCTTAATGCGTTTCTGTTTTTTGTTGGTGATCATCGCCTACGGTGGGGCGGAGCATTGTCGCATCATCAAATCCCCTCATTCCCGAATTGTCCCAGAAATCAGGTATCTAACCGCAACTCAACTTGCATCCTCAGCAGTGCTTGTGAATAATACATATGTAAAACAACATTAATTCAAGCTCCCGGATTT
>NZ_JAYGGZ010000040.1:0-66744 GCF_034931465.1 Anabaena sp. UHCC 0399
GATCAAGGAAAAGCTTTTAAGTTGTTGTCAAAATTATGACTTGCAAGTTTTTTCCTAAAACCCTGATGTAGAGAGGGGATTGATTAGGGCTGTTTCATAGGTAAAAGCTCTGTCCCTCCCTACAGAACGCTGCGCGAACGTGGGCGGTCTTTCAACTCAGCACCGGCTCAACGCCGCGCTACCGCTAACGCAACTCAGCACTCTTCATGTCGTCGGTATTGCCCACCCTACGTCTATTGAGAATGGTCTAATATGATAATTTGCACCCGACCATTTGTAGAAATCGGGTGCAAACTATATATTTAAACTAGCCTGAGTAACGGAGAGGGAGGGATTCGAACCCTCGTTGAAGTTTCCCCCAAACAGACTTTCCAGGTCTGCGCCTTCAACCACTCGGCCACCTCTCCAGGTGTCACGATTTACAATAGTAACATGAAATCCCAGAAAATGCAAAGATAAAGAAGGGAATTTTTTTTAGCCTGATTCTGAACGTCTCAAAACCAAATCTAAGATGTCCGACACATACACAATTACAGTACGCGATCGCGCCACTGGCGAACAGTACACCCTCCAAGTACCAGATGACCGTTACATCCTCCACACCGCCGAACACCAAGGGGTAGAATTGCCCTTTTCCTGTCGTAATGGAGCTTGCACCACTTGCGCTGTGCGGGTGGTGTCGGGGGATATTTATCAACCAGAGGCAGTAGGCTTGTCCCTAGAATTGCGTCGGCAAGGTTATGCTTTGTTGTGCGTGAGTTATGCTCGTTCTGACTTGGAAGTAGAAACCCAAGACGAAGATGAAGTTTATGAACTCCAGTTTGGGCAATACTTCGCTAAGGGGCGAGTTAAAGCGGGTTTACCGTTAGATGAAGATTAGTTGCGATATGGGGATAGGAAAGCAGGGGAGGCAGGGGAAGCAGGGGAAGCAGGGGTGCAGGGGTGCAGGGGAGAAAGAATGTTGTTTCATGCCCAATCCTCAGTCCTTCAAAAACTGGTTGCGAAAACTTGCCATTCTCGCTTGCTTATTACTCTTGGTGAGTTGTCAAGGTAGGACTCAGTCTGAGAACAATCAAAAGCAGGTGAGGGTGGCGCGGGTAGTGAGTGGTCAGACTTTGGAAGTGGTGGGGATGGCTGAACAACCAACTTTAATTTCCCAGGTGCGGTTAGTTGGTGTAGATGCGCCAGATTTGCGTCAGTATCCCTGGGGAGATCAGTCTAAGGAACTTGTAGAAAAGTTGGTTGGCGATTTAGAAAAACCTGTAACCCTGGAGTTTGATATCGAAGCCAAAGACAAAATTGGTCGAACCATAGCCTACGTGTGGAAAGATAACCAGTTGTTAAACGAACAAGTGGTCAAACAAGGGTATGCTTTGTTTGTAGCGCGATCGCCTAATCAAAAATACAATCAACGTTTAGAACGCGCTCAACAATGGGCGAGAATCATGGGTAAAGGTATCTGGAATCCAGAAAAACCCATGCGTCAGACTCCGGCTGAGTTTCGTCGTCTTAATCGGTAGTGAGTGCTGAGTGCTGAGTGCTGAGTAGTGAGTGCTGAGTAGTGAGTGCTGAGTAGTGAGTGGGAGATAAGGGAGAGTATGCCCAATACCTATTAACCAATGACTAATGACTAATGCCTTTTTTGGAATTCAAAATGCAAAATACCCTACGGAAAGGCTGCGCCAACACAATTCTGTGAGGAAGGGTAAGAATAATTTTGAATTAATTAATTCTGCCCCCACTCTTAAGTCTTTAATGCAAGAATTTTGAATTTTTAATTTTTAATTGGAGCGAAGCGACTTGACTAACCTGCAAATTTTTCTTGATATTGCAACAGAAGCTGCACTGGCTGCGGGTGTTGTTTTGCAAGGGTACTTAGGTAAGTTAGAAGATGCGATTACGGAAAAGGGTCGTCCTGGGGATTTAGTGACTGCTGCTGATAAAGCTTCAGAAGCAGTAATTTTAGAAATTTTGCGCCGCCATTTTCCTGAGCATTCCATCTTGGCGGAGGAATCGGGGAAAATTGGTAATCAAGATCATCAATATCTCTGGGCGATTGATCCTCTCGATGGTACGACTAACTACGCTCATCAATACCCGGCTTTTTGTGTTTCCATTGGTTTGTTAATTGATGGTGCGCCGCAGGTGGGGGTGATTTATGACCCATTTCATGATGAGCTTTTCCGGGCGGCTGCTGGTTTGGGTGCAACACGCAACCGCCGTCCAATTCATGTTTCTGAAACAACTGAATTGAGTAAAAGCTTGTTGGTGACAGGATTTGCCTACGATCGTCGCGAAACATCGGATAATAACTATGCCGAATTTTGTCACCTCACCCATCTTACCCAAGGGGTGCGACGTAGTGGTTCAGCAGCTTTAGATTTAGCCTCCGTCGCTTGTGGCCGTGTCGATGGTTATTGGGAACGGGGAATATCTCCTTGGGACGTTGTGGCTGGGATAATTTTGTTACAAGAAGCTGGTGGTAAGGTCACTGCTTATGATGGCACGCCATTTAAAATCGCTTCTGGTAGAATTCTCGCAACCAATGGTAATCTTCACGACAACCTCAGTAAGGCATTAATGCAAGTACCACCTCTATTAGCTTGGCAATAAAAACATAACAACAGATAGCTAATCATTCACCAAAGGGAATAATAATCACAGGGTAATACTGACGCTTACCTTGGTGAGCGAAGTAAACTAGAAAAAATATAACTGCTCCTTTGGTGAGAAGTGCTATATGTCTTTAAGAATAGACCGTGGATTATTTCAATATGAGTTCATAGACAATCACGCTATTTTGTGTGTCCCAGTTGACGCTGATGTCAGAGAAATCCGCAAGCGATATCTAAAAATTGCCCGTCTTTTACATCCTGATAGCAGTGTGATTCATACTGAGACAGAAAAGAAACTGGCTATTGAATTATTATCGAAGTTAGTTAACCCCGCTTACGAAGCACTATCAGTAGAACGCACTCGTTCGGAATACATCATCGTTTTGTCTCAAATAGGTAAGCGGTTGACACAGGAATCAGCTTCAATCGAACTGACTACCGACTTAGCTAAACAGTTAGCAGCATCTCCTAATATTGATCATGTTTATAAAAGTGCGATCGCTAAAATTGCTGAAACTCAATACAATTCTTTGCAGCAGGTAATCCCCATTATTTCTCAAATCAGCGAGTTGAATTTAGTTTACTTAATGCGGAGTGCTGGTAAAGCTTTAGCCCCACCGCCACTACCAGTTGCTCAATCTACTGCTAACTCCAATTCATCCCAACCAAATACACCTGCTGCACCCCCACCACCACCACCACCATCTAAAGAAGATCCAGCCATTGAACAATATCTCCGTCGCGCTCAAAGCTTGATTAATAAAAATCAATTTGCTCCGGCCAAAGTAGAGTTACAAGATGCACTGAAGATTGGACCAAAAAATAGTCGTTGTCATAGTTTGCTGGGATTTGTGTATTTAAAGCAAAATCAACTGAAAATGGCTAAAATCCACTTTGACAATGCTTTAAAACTAGACCCTAACGATCCAACAGCGTTGGCGTGGAAGCCTAAACTAGATAAAGTCCTAGGACAACAATCTAGTAGTCCCAAGGGCAATGCACCTCATAATTCTGGCCAAAAACAACCAGATAAATCTGGAGGTGGGTTATTTGGTGGTTTATTTAGTGGGAAGAAAAAATAAAGAAAGTCGAGCTAAGAGGATGTTTGAAAAGTCCGAGAAGGTATAATTTGTCATTCTGAGCGGAGCGAAGAATCTAGGCTTCAGGCGCATACTGAGATATTTCACTTCGTTCAACATGACACAGAAAGACCCTTTTCAAACAAGCTCTAAAATTTATTTTGAATTTTGAATTTTGAATTTTGAATTGATTCATTACCTTTTCCCATATACTTGGCTGCATAGGCGGGAACAGAAAACGCAATGTGCAGTCTGCCTTTTTGCAGGAAACCGGGGTAAATAACGGAGGATGAATGGTGTATCAACCAGCCGCAGGAGCGAGGGATTTATTACCTCTAGATGTGGCTCAAAAACGCTGGATTGAAGATAGATTACAACAGGTGTTTCACCGTTGGGGATATCACCGGATTATTACCTCAACGCTGGAACGTATGGATACCCTGATGGCGGGGGAAGCAATTCAACGCCAGATGGTGATTCAACTACAAAATACTGAAGATGAAGAGTTAGGATTGCGGCCAGAGTTGACAGCTTCTATTGCTCGTGCTGTGGCGACACGGATGGCGGGTACTACTTATCCGCAACGACTGTACTATAATGCCAACGTCTTTCGCCGTATCTGGGAAAACAGACACAATCGTCAGCAAGAGTTTTATCAAGCTGGAGTGGAGTTGTTAGGTGTAGGTGGATTGCTAGCCAACGCTGAGGTGTTGCTGTTGGTAAGCAATTGCTTGGCGGCGTTAGATTTACAGAACTGGCATTTAATTTTAGGTGAAGCTGGAATCACTCGATCGCTATTGAATGCTTTTCCAGAAAATCTACGTGCTAAAGTTCGCACTGCGATCGCTCATCTTGACCGCATTACAATAGATACTCTGCCTTTAACTGACGAACTGCGCGATCGCGCCAGAATCATGTTAGATTTGCGTGGCAATAGTGCCGATGTATTACAAAAAGTCAGCAGTCTGGGTTTAGATGCAGAGCAACAAGAGGCAGTTAATAACCTCAAATCTCTAGTAGAGTTATTAGAATCAGAGGGGGAATTTCCTATTATTCTCGACCTCAGTCTAATTCAAACCATAGACTACTACACCGGCATTGTCTTTGAAATTGTCAGCAGTAGCCAATCGCAAGCACAGGTTTTAGGACGCGGTGGTCGTTATGACAAGCTTTTGGGACTATATCACCCCCAAGGTGAAGATATTCCTGGTATTGGCTTTGTACTTAATATTGAAGACCTGTATCAAGTTTTATTATCTACTCAACAATTACCGCAAGAAACCCCGGCTAGTAACTGGTTAGTAGTTTCCGAAACACCAATTACTCACGCTGCGGCCTTTGCCTATGCCCAAAAGCTGCGTGATTCTACTCATCTAGTCCGGGTAGAAATGGATTTAGGTGGCAAAGATGCAGCCGCAATTAGACAATACGCAGGCGATCGCAATATTGCCCAAATCGCTTGGATTAAAGCCGACGGAACGCCTACAATCGAGAGCGTTAGGTAGTGCTGAGTGCTGAGTGCTGAGTCCTGAGTCCTGAGTCCTGAGAGAAAGAGATGCAACATTCCTACGTCTCTTTCTCTGAATAACGCATATTTAATTTCTGGCATTAATTGTGACTTTTGACTTTTGACTTTTGACTTTTGACTTGATTTATCCCCAGTCCCCAATCTCCAGCTTTTCAATTTTAGATTTTAGATTTTGGATTGAATAATCTAAAATCTAAAATTCCTATTCCCCAGTCCCCAGTCCCCAATCCCCAATCCCCTGCTAGGCTAGAAAAAGCTGATTTAAAAGAGAGGGAATCTATACAAATGCCGCACACTATTGTTACTAATGTCTGTGAAGGTGTCGCCGACTGCGTAGATGCCTGTCCAGTAGCTTGTATTCATGAAGGCCCTGGTAAAAATGTCAAGGGAACTGATTGGTACTGGATTGATTTCTCTACCTGTATTGACTGTGGTATCTGTATTCAAGTTTGCCCTGTTGCAGATGCGATCGTTCCAGAAGAAAGACCTGATTTACAAAAAACTCCTTAATTTTGTCATAGCTAGCAACTTCAGCTAGCTATCAAGTGAGAGGCGGTAATGGTTAACAGGTAATGAATAATAATTGCTACCCCATTAGCCATTACCAACAACTAAACCCGAATGTCACCAAGAGAAACTAAAACACAAGTGTTTTAAGTAGTTTGTAAATTATATATTTTATCGATTACCTGTTTAGAGGATGCCTACACACACCCACTTGAGTTCAGACCTTAACTTTTGCCATACTAAAACTTTCTTGTAGGTAATCTTCCTCAGCAAAGTAGTAGCTGTAGCGTTCATTGTGGGAAATCACGCCATTAACTACCTGTCCTAAAACATTCTGACCAGATTTTTCTAAAAATTCTCTAGCGAAAGCCGCATTCACTGAATCTACTACCCCTGGACGAACTACCAATAAAACGCCGTCAGCCATTTGTCCTAAAGTAGCAGCATCAGCAGCAACATTTAAGGCTGGAGTATCAATAATCACAAAATTGTATTTAGTCGCAAAGGTGTCGATTAAAGCTGCCATGCGTTTGGAGTCCAAGAGAGATGCAGGATTAGGCGGTACTACTCCAGACGTCAGGACATCTAAATAACCCATAACTGGCTTAATTGCTTTTGTCGTCTCTGCCTGCTCAACAATCACATTGCTCAGACCTTGACTATTATTGATATCCCAGATTTTATGCTGTACTGGACGGTGTAAATCTGCATCTATTAGTAATACCTTATGTTCTTTCTGGGCTAATGCTGTGGCTAAGTTAGCCGCTACTGTTGATTTACCTTCTTGCGGTACAGAGCTAGTGACAACGATCACTTTTAACTCTTTATCAGCACTCATAAACCTCAGATTTGCTCTTAACATCCGGTAAGCTTCACTGATGGCAGAACGAGGAAAATCTCTCATAATAATCCTCTGACTATAATACTCTATTCCTTCATCTTCATCAGCATATTTTCTCAATTTATTAACTCTAGGAATTACCCCTAATAAGGTTAAACCAAGCAATGTTCTAGCCTCATCAATAGTTTTAATAGACTTATCTTTTGCCTCCAAAATATACACAGTTGCTAAAGCTGCTATAAAAGCTAATAAGCCAGCACTCAAGTAAGAAATTATTGGCGAAGACATTGACTCGTCTGGAGTTTCAGCCGAGGATATAATACTGGCGTTGCCAACATTTTGATTTTCTGCTATGCGACTTTCTTGCAGCTTTTGTAATAGCAATGAATAAGTAATTTGAGAAACTTGTACTTTACGGTCTAACTGACGCTGTTTTTGTTCCAACCTTGGTAAATTATTCAGACGTTGTTTATAGGCAACTTGTAAGTTAGATAAGGTACTAAATTGCTTGATTGAACCTAGGCGAATTGACTCTAATTCCACTAGTCTACCGGATAGTTGTTGTTGTAAAGCTCCCAGTTGTAGGTTCTGATTTAGTTGAGATAGATTTGTGCCTACAACCTGATTGACTCGTTGTTGTAATAGCCTATTTAATGAGGTTAATCGTTCTTCTAATTCAATAATCTGTGGATGTCTATCTTGTAAAATATTGCGCCTTGCCGTGAGTTGTGATTCTAGTTGCTGGATTTCTTGCAAAATATTTTGTACTCCGGAAGTCTGGCTGAGGGAAGTCATCATTACAGCCTGTTGTGAGTTCATACCAAGCTGTTTACGGATTGATTGAGACTGTGCCTCACTATCAGCAACTCTAGATTGAGCGGCATTCATTTGGTTTTGTAGGTCTGTAATGACTTCCAGTGCTTTGGTTGCTTCTTCTTGTAAATTAACAACTTTGTAGTTTTCCTTAAACCTCGCTAGTTCTGCCTCTGCTTTTTGAACAACTGATTCTGCATCTGGCAGTTGTTTTTCGATAAATTTGCGGGCAGCAGATGCTTCACCTCTGAGAGAAGATACATTTTGCTCTAAATATATTTCCACTAGAGTATTAACGACTTTGGCGGACATTTCAGGGTTACTATCTTGGTAAGAAATTTGCAGAATATCAGTGCCTTTAACATCTTTTACATTGAGTTTTTTGAGAAACTTTTTAGTTTTTAAAGGACGACCTTGATTATCTTTCAAATTAAGTCTAGCTATGGTTTTTTTAACAAGCGGTGTAGACCGTATCACCTCTGCTTCTGTATTGAGAGGATTAGTTAGCTGATTTTGTGCGACTGACTCCAACTTATTTATTTCTGTTCCTAAACCAGTTAAATTTGAAGTAGTATTTGTCCTTTGAAACTTTAGTTTTGCCTCCGCTAAATAAGCAGGTTTTCTCAAATAAAAAATTGCTATTGATGAAGCCAAAAAAACAGGCAGAAAAATAAATATTGCCGACATTCTACGACGCTTGAAGATGTGCCAATATTTATCAAACGAAGAATTATATTCTTGATTTTCCATAATTAATTGGGATAATTAAAAACCGAATTTAATTGTTAGGTGTTTCAAGTACATCGAATCTTAAACCATGAATCAATGAGTTTGGTTTTCGTGAGTACCATAGTGAATTGTTGTAATTCCATCAATCACTCTTGCTAAATCTTCGTTGGTCAGATTAGATCCAGAAGGTAAGCAAAGACCGCATATAAATAAATCTTCTGCTACTGCACCGCCAAAACATTCACACTCAGAAAACACAGGCTGGAGGTGTAAAGGTTTCCAAACGGGACGAGATTCAATTTGCTGTTTGGCAAGTGCTAGACGGACTTGTTCTCGGTCTGCACCAAATGCCTGAGAATTGATAGTGAGACAAGTTAGCCAGCGAGTTGCTCTTCCATAATCAGCTTCTGGCATGAATTCTAATCCTGGTAGTTTTCCTAACGCAGATGTGTAGATTTCAAAGTTATGTCTTCTAGCTGCGACTCGCTCATTTAAAACCAGCAATTGACCGCGACCAATACCAGCTAAAACATTGCTAAGGCGGTAGTTATAGCCAATTTCTGAGTGTTGGTAGTGGGGAGCGCGATCGCGGGCTTGAGTTGCCAAAAAACGAGCTTTTGCGACCAATTCTGGGTCGTCAGACACCAACATTCCACCACCAGAGGTGGTAATGATTTTATTGCCATTAAAAGAGTAAATACCAATGCGTCCAAATGTGCCAGGAGAACGTCCTTTATAGGTAGCACCTAAACTTTCTGCTGCATCTTCTATCAGGGGAACTTCATACTGATTGCAGACTTGGAGAATGGGCTGTATATCTGCGCTTTGTCCATATAAATGTACCACTATTACAGCTTTTGGTAATTTACCTTGATATGCACGATTGTGCAAGGCTTCATGCAACAAGTCTGGGTTCATATTCCAAGAATTGCGATCGCTATCAATAAAGACTGGCTTTGCACCTAAATAAACTATGGGGTTGGCGGTAGCAGCAAAAGTTAAAGTAGAACAAAACACCTCGTCCCCAACCTCTACTCCCACCAATCGTAAAGCCAAGTGCAAAGCCGCAGTCCCAGAACTGACAGCAGCAGCATAACCAGCACCAGTCACCTGACAAAATTCTGCCTCGAAAGCGTCAACGTGAGGGCCAACGGGAGCAATCCAATTAGATGCAAATGCTTCTTTGACGAATTCTAGTTCGTCAGCACCTATATGTGGCGTTGATAGAAGAATAGGTTTATTCATCTTTATTTTGAGAGATTTAATTGCTCATGACGTTGACAAGGCGATCGCATTTTGAACTCATGGTATTAGTTTGTACCTTCAGCCATTGCTGATGAGGCGTTTCCCCATTTGCCCAAGCGATCAATGCTGCTGGTAGATTTGCCCCTGCTATTTGAGAGAATGGATAACCGCCACCAAAACGGGGGTTCATTTCTAACACACACGCCCCTTTTTCAGTCAGCATCACATCACAGTCAAGATTGCCAATATGTCCGAGATTTTGGCCGATTTGCTCACCAATTCGGCTCATACCCTCATGAGAAACAGTTATCGCTCGGTCTGTCTCTCCGGCTCGCATAGCTAACTTTCGTTTGACAAAAGTATTGATGTGAGTGCCTGCTAAATTATTAACAATATCCAGACCATATTCTTGTCCGAGTAACTTTTCTTGAATCAGGATACATTGCGCAGAGTCGGTAGAGCTAATCTCCGCCAGAAATGATTTACTCAGCAATTTTTTGACGAAGCGATACGCTAATTCTAAATCTTCTTCATCTTCTGGGTATTCAATACCTATAGATGCACTTCCCCAACGAGGTTTAACGACTAAGGGAAAAGATATTTCCCCTTGCTTAATAGCTTCTTTGGCTTGATTAACAGAAAGATAAGTTTTGGGTGTGGCAATCCCCAGATTATTTAAAAACTGGCAAGTAGCCCACTTATCAAAACAAATATCTATGACTTCCGAATCAGAAATCACTGGGATAGTTCCGATTTTGAAAAAGCGATCGCGTTGTTTTGCTAACAGTGGCAATTCTAAATCATTGAGTGGAATTAACAAACGAACCTGTTTTTGTTCACAGATATAGAGTAATTTTCCAAAATAGTCATGATGATTTACAGATGGTAATAAAAAACTTTCGTCAGCTTCCTGAAGTGCCGGAGCTTCTAGACTAGCATCACCAGCGAATACATATCCACGATTTTCTAAAGCCTCCTGGAAGAATTTAATCAGATAGTTCCGTCTTCCCGCACAAGTCAACATGATATTCATATTTTTACCTTTCATATCACATAGGTAGAAAAAACATCCTTAGTAGTTTCTCTCCTTCTGATTAAGTCATATTCATTCAAGGTAGAATCATAGCTAATAATGGGAGGATTGGGGCGAATGAAGGGAGGTTTAAAGACTACAGTATATGCGCCGATATTATCAAAAACTACATAATCTCCAATGCCTATTTGACCGGAATAATTGTTATATAAACAATCATGTTCCATGCAAGTATATCCCACTAAATCCACCGGGGGACTGATATTTTTATGATCAGAATTTTCTTCACTTCTATAGACTTGCAATGACAATTCTTTGCCTGTTAAAGTTGGTTTAATATTGTGGATACTGCCAACAACCAATGCAATCTGGCGTGATTGTACTGTTTTCATCCCCACTACTTTAGCAACAAACTTAAGTACATCGGCAACAACGGCTACACCTGGCTCAACGATTAGCTCTGGGGTATAATTACCAGGAAATCTACTTTTTAATTGGGGTGCGATCGCTTCTGCATATTCCTGATAGCTGGGAATATAACAGTCAAATTGCGCCTTCAAATCATCATTCATTTTGCCAAAGAAACCACCTCCCACATCAATAAATTGCGGCGGTTTTTCCTGAAAGTAATAATCACTAAGTTCTATTAATTTCTGAGTGCGTAACTTATAAGATTCTACACTTCTAGTTGGTGAAGAAATATGACAATGCAATCCCAATACAGAACAATTATTTAATTCTCTAAATACCTTAAAAACATCATCTAGTGCGCCTCCTTCTACATCAAATCCAAATCGGGATATCCGACCTATACCCACCACATCTAAGTTACATCTTAGTCCTACTGCAATCTGCTGATCAGGCAATCTTCGCGCTAATGCTGTAACTATGTCAACTTCTTCTAAACAATCTAAGTTAACGATAGAGCCAGCTAATATTGCTCTTTCAATATCTTCTGAGTATTTTAAAGGGCCATTAAAGATAATTCTCGATGGCGGTACACCAATTGCGATCGCTAAATCATACTCCATTTGAGAAACAACTTCCGCATAACCTCCCATAAAATTTACACTCTGGCATAGCTTAGGAATGTAATTAGTTTTATAAGAATAACCAAGATGGGTATTGGGATAAATTGCCCGAAAAGCTTGTAAAAATTCTTGATAGTTGCTCTCAAATTTTTTGATGTCGAGGATAAAAAAAGAATCTCCATACTCTTTTTCTAAATAGAATAGTCTTGTCCAAGAAAGAGGCATTTCAATTTCTGGAGAAATAGACTGATTGACTACAATGTTTGTTAATTGCATAGATACTTGAAGTATGTTTTAAAAGTCCTGAGTTCCGTATCAAATATTTTGATATTCTCATAAATCCCCCTAAAAAAGGGAGACTATAACAATCATGCCAAATAGAAAGCTTCTTACATAACCTGGATTTCTGGACAGTTAATTAGTCTGATCAGAGTATGAGTATATAAGTTGGTAAGTAATCATACAGAATTAATTTTTTCCCGTAACCTATAACCCTGTCCCCTATACCCTATCTCCACCCATGAATTTAATTTTTTCCGACTACTTATTAATCTTGTCCAGTTAAACGATAATATTTATTTGGATATCGCTTCTGAATAAATTTGGCTATGATCGGATTTATTTCTACTTTAGAAGGAATCCTCTGAACACCGAAGCGCATCCCATCTTTAAAAGTACAGAGTGCTGAGTCTTCTCTAGAGTGCAAACTATGAGCAATTTCCCGAATTTTACCTGAACGACGGCACATTTGTACAAATTCAAAATGCAACCCTGGGCTAATACAGGTTGATAATGCCTCAGTTGCAATATGAAGTGTGTGCATATATGCTGTGTTATCAATAGCATAGGCAGTCATAAAAGCACCTAATTTGCCTTCAATTAAACCCCCCATCACAAACCAATGCTGGAAATCTAGATTAGCAATATCTGCTAAATAATTTTTGAGATTGCCATAATTTGTCCTCTTTAATGCTGAAGCAAGAACTTCATGTCCTTGTTCTTGCAAAAGCTTTGGGCCAGTTAACTCAACAAACTTAACTAACTTATGAGACTTGCGAATTTGTCCCCTGCGATTTGCGGACAAACTCTGCAAATCGTAGTTTTCTATTTCAGACAACAGATGAATGGGTAATACTCCATTAGCAAAGGCTGCATCATTAGTATCTAGAGTTGTCTGAAATCCCCAATTGAAAATTTGTGGCGCGGTGGCTTGTTCATAGCTTAAACGAGCTAACAAATGAACAGGTTGAAAAAAACCAGGATAGCTTTCTTGCCAATATCTACCTCTATGCTTGATGATACGTGTTCCTTTCCCTCGCAGCCAGTTTGCATATTCTTCTTCTGTTATCGGTACTAACTTGGCTTCTGATACATCTCGTATCTGCAAATTATTGATTGACATTTTAGTTTTACCTAATGTATATCCCGCACCAGTATGAAAGCTTCTGCCGCAGGTAAACTGACGGTGCTACCACGTAACTGTGCTAAATTAGCGATCGCCTGCAAAGAACGGGGATGGGGAGCTTCTTTGAGTTGGCTGTGATAACAAGCCATAGCCTTGAGCTTGCGCTCTAAACAATTTGTGATATCTACAAACACCGTAGGAATAAAAGCCTCATCACCAAATGGCGAAGCCCATTCAGTTTCAGATAGAGTTTCATAACAAAAAATCTGGCGTACAGAACAAGCATTTATAGGGCGTGCTGCAACCATACCAGCCTGATAAACAATGCGGTGGTCAGCGTGAATATCTCCACGATGGGGCAAATACAGAATATTGGGCTGTAATGAACGAATTACACTGCTAATGGTATCAGCCAATTTATAACCGGGAAAAGTATCTAACTTGGGCGCAGTAAATTCTAGAAATTGCACACTAGATACACCTAAAATTTCGTGAGCAGCCTTGAGTTCCTGACGAGTTTGTATTTCTTCTTCTGGTGGGTATATTTCTGGATCACCATAGGTAATTACTAAAATATGTACCTCATCTCCATTATCTACATAGCGTGCAATTGTGCCTCCACAGCCTAAGATTTCATCATCAGCGTGGGGTGCAATGATCAATACTTGATTTTTCATTTTTTGACTCAACAAACATTCAAGAATTTTTTAGTATCTGAACCACAACAAAAAAGAGTGTCTAAAATTGACAAGTTAGGTGCAAAGTCCAATTCGGGAAACATTTGTGTATAAGTCGGATAACTAAACTCTTGCCAGAATACATCTATACCAGCAGTGGTAAATTCTGCCATATCCATATATTGTCTCCCGCCAATACCTGACAAGTAAGCATTAGCTCCTATTGCTTGACAAATATTAATTAGTAATTCAGATTTGTTACCCTCAACCCCTAATGCAGACATATATACAATGGGTTTATTAATTTCTAAAATTTCCATTACCCATCTCATCATTGCCATGTTGAGTTCACAGAGATTCACCCATTCTTGCTGAAATATTTTTTCTAGTCCTGAGCTATATTGAGCAAAGTAAGGAGCGCGGGCATAATTTGTTACAATCGCATTCCAATGCTTCCGTGACCAAGGAAATTCAGAGTTTATTTCCATTGTATTGATAAATTCTTCTTCCCTGGCGCGATGACATACTGGTACGGTTATCCATTGGCTTCCTTGGCTAGTTTTGATTTTATTGCGATGTTGCAGACCACGCCTTTCAAACTGTACAGTGTCCATCGCTACAAAAATGTCACCTTGATTTAGCTTGTGAAAAAATCCCAGATAAGGAAAATACTGTGGTTGGTGAATCACTGCGGTTTTCATTATTTAAATACCTTAACTATCTGATAAACCGTTATCTTGTTCGTATACACCTTCTTGGCGCAGCACAACTGGAATCGTGCGAAAAATAATCATGATGTCTAACCAAAAATTCCAGTTGTCTACATACCAAATATCTAAATTTAACCGTTCCTCTAAGCTGTTGGATAAGCCGCCCTTTACTGCTTCCCAAGCAGTCAAACCAGGCGGTAATAATAAGCGTCTTTTCTGTAAATTGCTATAAGTTTCTAGAGATGAAACCAATAGCGGTCTAGGCCCTACTAAACTCATATCTCCGCACAAAATATTGAAAAGCTGAGGTAATTCATCCAGGTGATATTCCCTTAAAAACTTACCAACGGGTGTAATGCGGGGATCACCTTTGAATGTATCAAGACCAGCACCGATGTGAATAGCTCCATCCATCATCGTGCGAAATTTATAAATCACGAATGGTTTACCTAGTTGTCCTAGGCGTTCCTGGCAAAATAAAATCTGACCCGGAGAAGTAAGTTTAACAGCTAAAGCGATGAGAAGGAAAATAGGAAATAAGCTAACAATCGCTATACAAGATATTACAACATCAAACGCACGTTTACATATCAGTTGCAACCTGATATTTTTATGTATGCTTAGATAAGATTGTTGAACTTTAAGCCATTTTTTCTTTGTCCAAAAATCTGTATTAATCGTAGCAGATATTTGGACAATATTGTCATTAATATTTTTGGTGTTCATGTGTGTAATATATTGATATTACTAAACAAAAAAACAGCATTTATTAGCCATCTAGCAGACTTTATCTAGCTAGCGATAGATAGACAGGTAAAATCTTTTGATGCAACAACAAATTGCTAGATAAATACTAGAAATGGCATGAAGGACGAAAGGCGATCGCTACGACAAGTCCATATAATGCAGACTTGATAAATAATCGCTGAGTTGTGTTAGCGGAGTGGAGCGTGAGCAGCGTGCTGAAAAGTCATTTCCCTCCTCCAATCCCCAATTTATGCCAACATAGCTTCAGCATATAAAGCTTCGTATTCTTTCAGAATGTACGAAAGTTCATAGCTGGCTATACGTTCTCGTCCTTGCTTGGCGATCGCTTGAGCTGCTTGAGGATTATCTAATATCCAGGACATTCCCTGTGTAATTGCCTCTATATCACCCACTTTTACGAGTAAACCACAGCCTTCTTTGAGTAAATCTCTAGTTCCACGAATATCTGTGCCAATTACAGGAGTTTCCATAGACATAGACTCCATCACACACCGGGGTAGACCCTCTCGATCAGACGCAAGTATCGTAGCTGTGGCTGCACGCATTAAAGTGGGAATATCTCGGCGCACACCCAAAAAGCGGACTTGATTTTGCACCCCTAGTTGCATTGCCAGATTCTGTATTTGATTCATTAAAAATCCATCTCCAGCAAAAGCCAAGCAGGCTTGAGGTCTAGCCAACTGAGCAAATGCCCTTAAAACATCTTGAGGATGCTTGCGAGGAATGAACTCAGCTACTGATAAAAAGAATGGGGTATCTGGTGCTAATCCTAATTCCTGGCGTAGCTGCTCAACTTCAGCATCGGAAACAGCTTGAGGATTGTAATACTGTAAATCCACGCCAATTCCCGGCATATATCTAATCTTTTCATGGGGAATCAATCTGTAACGTTTTGCTGTTTCTTCATCCTCACGATTAATTACTACTAAATAGTCTGTCCAACGTCCAGCCAACTTCTCCAAAGTTAGGAAAATAGCATTTTTTAAAAGCTCTCCACCGTTATAGAAGTGAAAACCATGTGCCGTGTAAATCACCCTGAGTCTGTTCTGCTTATTCAAATCCTTGAGAGCATAGCGGGTCACAAAAGCTGCTACTGGCGTGTGGACATGAACTAGATCATATTTCTCCTGCCGTATTACCTGTTGGATGATACGCGGAGCAACAACAAGATTCAATGGATTTAAAGGATTGCGTGACCATTCTATATCCCAAACCTGATCAAAAGCTTTTATACATTCCACATTCTGAGAAACTCCCGTAGCCATCGCATCAACCCGCCAACCTTGAGTGCGAAAGTGATGAGCAAAAGGAATCAGAAAGGCACTCAGAGTATCTGGTACAGTAGTCACCATTAACAAACTTTTCATTGTTTTTTTAACCAAAGTTCTGTTTGTTCACGCACATACCGATAAAAATCAATTCGTTGTTCATATAGCACTTCACTTTTGTACTCTTTGGCTTTCTGGAGATTACGAGCTGACATTTTGGCCATACGTTCAGGATTAGTCACTACTTCCCGAATCTTCTGTGCTAAAACATTCGCATCACCAGGCTGCACCATATCCTCAGCCGCTAATAATTCCGGGATACCGCCGACTGTAGAGCCAATACAAGGTAATCCTCGCGCCATAGCCTCCACCATCGCCCTTGGTAGGCCTTCTTGATGGGATGGTAAAACAAACAAATCAGCCCGGTCTAATTCTGCACGCACAGTATCGCCAGATGCTAACTGACCACGGAAACAGACTCGATTTTTTAAACCCAATGCTACGGCTTTCGCCTCTAATTCTTTTCTATGCTTGCCTTCACCAAGCATAATTAACTTCAGACATAATCCCTCCTGCAGACAAATAGCTACGGCATTGATCAGTACATCGGGAGCTTTATAGAGTTGAGCTAATGTCCCGACAAAGATGAGTGTCCATCTAGACTTGCTCTGACATAGAGGACGAGGTTCAATTTGTACGGCATCAGATGAAAGTTCAACATCAGAGACTCCAACTGAGTAGTTAGGACAGGGATAGCGTTGTTGTAGAGCCTGTCTTGTCACATAGGCAGCAGCCATAGCCTGAGCGCATTGCTGCTTCTGTATTTGAGGAAAAAACCGACGGAAAAAAGGCCGTAGTGGATGGCTCATCGCACCAGGAGCAAAGACATCGTAGGGGTCACTGACAACTTCCACTGCATAGGGATGACCACTTTGGTGTAAAAGAGGTTGGATACAAGAAGCAATCTGTGAACCAATTCTGAGAATCACCGCATCTTTCGGACTAACTGCTATGCGGGTGGTACGTTTGATTTGTTGCGATCGCAGAAGATACTGCCAACTACCAACGTAGTAGGGTACAGCAATAAATGAAACTCCTTTGCCATTAGCTTGCTTCCAATCATCGGGAACTGATGATACTTCCCGCACACGCGCCACCACAAGCACATGATCGAAAACCTCCAGATAGCACTGCCAAAACGTATGTGCAAAAGTTGTTTGTGTCCATAGCTTACCATCTGGTGTGCTATCAAAGCGATGTTCAAGTGTAACTACAACATTCATTTAGTCATAGCCTCCAAAATAAATTTTTTGCAATATCAACAAAAGGGTGTAGGGTAAAATACATTAATAAATTGAAGAGATTCTATGCTTTTTCTTTGGGGCTTACATTTGCCTTAATTAGTTCTTGAATGCCAATTTCTGTAGGGTAGGCAATGCTGAAAATTCACTTGTAGTCATGATTTTTGTGCCGTCGGTATTGCCCACCCTAGGATTATTGAGAATGATGCAAAATATTTACCGCCGACTAGCACAGCTACGCACTGGCAAAATACAAAAGAGACTCTATCTTTCTCTCTTTCCTGTCACCTGTATTTCTTGAAAACTTCCAAATAGTGGCTATCCAACCAGCACTTATTAATTTGAATTAGATTTAATTACTGGGAATTTAGCACCACTTTTTACATACAAACTATTACCTTGAAACTGGCAACCTTTTACACATTTGATAAATGAAATAATGCCTCCTTTAAGTGTATTATTTGTTTGATGATCAGCTAAAAAGTTTTCATTAATATTTACACGATCAAAAACTCCATCAATGATAACTGCTGCTCGGTAATCATTATGAAAATCTCCATTACTTCTCCCTGGATTAACAATGATATTTTGCGATATTTCACCTCTATTGATTGGCGTAGAGATATAGATACCAGCAGCTAGAGAGTTTTTAATGTTGTTACCTGAAATCAGAATATTTTGGCTCTCTATATTGGGAAAATCACTCCTCCATATTCTGACCCCATTTGCTAAACTGTCACTAGCATTACCTTTCTTGATAAAATTGGTAAAAGATATCTCGTTATTCACAATATTCAGATTTGTGAATGGTGCATCTGAACTTGGTTCTAATGAAATACCTGAACTCGGAGTCTCACCCCATAATTTCCGCCAACCATCAATATTCAGGGTAATTTTATTGTCAGAAATCAAGATATTATCAAGTGCATATTCATTCTTTTGCGGCTGATGCAAATATGACCATATTACTATACCATTATAGGCATCTTTTATTGTGTTATCCGTGATGATCTGATTATTTGAACTTGTCGCGAAACCAGTTACATTGATACCGTTAGTAAAACCATTAATAATATTATTTTTGACAGTATGTTTATCTCCATGTATTTCAATTGCCGTTCTTGCTCCATTAGTACCCGCGCCATTTCTGGAAGAAAAAGAATTATGAGATATTTCTATATTTTTGCCATGACTATAAATGGTGGAATGATCATAGTCTATCAGTCCGCCACCAATTAATTCAAAAATATTATGCTTGATTGTGACATCTGAGACTAGAGAATCATTATTAACTGTGATAGTGTTAGCATTATTTTGATTTTTAAATCGGCATCTAGCGATCTCAATTTTTGAACCTACAAAAATTCGTAGCGCATACCTCATTCTGTCGTCAGTCAAATCTGATTCTGCTTTCACAGGATTATTACTACCATTACCATCAATGCCTATGTCATACATAGCAAAATTAGATAGATCAGAGTTGGGTTTTTCTCCTGCCAGTATTGCGTTATAACTACCTTGGTTATCTGCTAGCTGAATCATAGTTTTGTCATTTCCTGCACCCTGGATTGTCACATTCGGCCGAATCGTAATCGCCTGTGATGTTGATGGGTTAATCCTGACTTTGTAAGTACCACTTGGGAAAAAGACAACTCCCCCTCCAGCTTTAGCAACTGCATCAATTGCTGCTTGAATTGCAGGTGTGTCATTGAAGCTACCATTACCAACAGCACCAAATTTCTTAACAGAAACTTCTAATCTGGGCTTGGTTGATTGTTGAGAAAGAATTATCTGATAATTAGAATCTGGAATTGGTTGATGAATAAAATTTGTTATTTTTAATTCGTCATATTTTAATTTGTCCATTTTATTCTGCCATATTTGATGCTTATTATTCTGTTCGCAATCAGTACATTTAGTCAAATATCCAGGAAAATAAATAATTAGAGTTACTAAAAATATAGGGCTTAAAAATACCACAATTTTCCAGGGATTTGAAATTTTAAAAAGCATAGTATTCTCTAGAGTTGAATAACTTAGTAAAATTAAGTAAAGTCTGCCTCATACAAATCATCTTGCTAGTCTTTTATATGTCTTTTTGCTTAAGCAAGACACAATCCAATAAGGCAGAAATGAATACCATAATAGAGGGCGGATTAATAAAGCAGATTCGGCACGAGGAAAGAACAAGAAAAAAGAAAGAAAACTAGCAAGCATTGCCATTTTTGCTGGTTCACCAGATTTAGATATCCATAATGTGAATTTTGCAAACAGAAACCCCATTATTCCTAAAGCAATTGGTGTTCCAATCCAACCAAAGTTAAGATAAGCTTCAGCGATGAAAGAAAATCCATAAGAACCACCGTGCATAGCAAAGTAGGGATTTATTTCTTCGACCAACCATTGCTCAGGGATACCTCGTGCTACCGTTGGGTGAATTGCTCCGAAATAATTAGGTACTAGCGTGAGTAAGGCGTATAAATAATCAGTTCCCATTTGAAAATTTCTCACATTTGGAACTAAGTCTAAAGTGGCAGCTACTGTCAACATAGAACTTCCCATTTCTGATATTGCTGCAACTATAGGATTATCTATATTCGCAAATGTTTCGATTAGAAAATCAATTGATAATCGGTCTTGAGAGCCAATATTTCTAATCACTGCAATCAAAGGAATAATAATAAACATGATTACAGAACCTACTGCCAGCAATAAAGTTTTAGGAATTGGGTAAATCACATGATGCCATAGCCAAGCAAAGCTAATTAATGGCATTACTCCTTGATTTCGCTGACCCAAAATAAACTGGATAATTGAGTAAATAAGGACGATAGCTATAGATATAAACTTTGCTTTTTTTTGATACTTACTTCCGACTAATATAAAGAGAGCTGAAGGAATCAGAAAAGCCGTCAATATATTAGGTATAGCACCAACACTTGTGGCGTGTTCTACTTGGTATAACCCAGAATAACCGGAAGCCATGACAAGTGATAAATTATTACTGATGGTATAGATGGCAGGAAATAAGGATATACTAAGCAAGAAAATTCCAACTCTATAAGAAGACTTGCTACTTATATAAAATGCTTGTGATTTGGGGCTAATTTTTTGTTCATTCGCTGGAGATTGAGCAAAACTGATTAATGCTCCTAAGTGCCATGCCCCTAGTGACAATATAACTAGAAATAAAGAATCTAGTAAAGTGATGGAAGAAAATCTAATAAAATCAAACCCTCCTAATAATCCATCTTTATTCAGATGAAATATTTCTATGAATGCTTGTCCAGCATTGAAGAGAAATGCTGATAGTAAAAATAACAGATAAGGATTGAATAAACTTTCCGCGAGAGTATACCATGACCAAAAAGACCAAATAATTTGAATGCAAACTACCCAAGAAAAGAGGGGGATTAGTGACTCTGGTTGAGAATCAAATGGCTCATATAGTAAACGGAAGATAATCAAAATTATCATCATAAACAAATGAGCCGCAATTATAATTTCTGCGTGTTTATGATTTGGTTTGATAGTATTGATTTTCATAAACTTTTATGAGACTTTCTACACTGTATTTAATATTGAATTTGCTTTTTTCTAGGGATGCTAAACTACGGTTTTGACTGTCGTGTCTCCGAGCATTTCGTGCGGCTAAAACTGCTTCAGCCCATACAGATGCAGGTTGAGATAAGCTGAGGCGTTGTGTTAGTGACTCTACTTGATCTAGCTCTCTGGGAATCACATCAGACATAATTATGGGTAGTCCAGCCGCTTGAGTTTCTAGTCCGACGATGGGTAGCCCTTCGTAGAGGGAGGGAAATAGAAAGAGATCCATAACGCCTCGCATCAGATGGGGAACATCAGATCGAGTACCTGCAAATATCACTTTGTCAACTAAATTTGATTCAACCACCTGTTGCTCAATCTCTGTCCGTAAGAAACCTTGACCGACTAGCAACAGACGCATCTTTGGTTCTTTTTGGGCAACTGCGGCAGCGATTTCTATGAGAAATTTGTGATTTTTTTGCGGCTCAAATCTACCGACATGACCAATGACAAAAGCATCCCCAGGTATACTCAATGCAGTGCGAATTGTGCCAGTATCGATGACCTCTTGAAATGGTTTGAGGTCAATACCACAATAAAGAAGTTGCCAACGAGGATCAGTTGTCCAGCCAGAGTTAAATAAATCTACAGCTGCATCTTGGCTACACGCTAAACCAACACTAGCGTGATGAGTAATCAACTGTTTCATGAAAGCTAAATATAACTTGCGCTGCCATTTAGCCTTAGTTTCTTGGTAAGAGCTATCTAAATGGCTATGGGCGATACGGGCAGGCACACCGGCCAACTGTGCTAAGTAAAGTATGAAGCCGGTGTAATGATGAACATGACTGTGAATGATATCGTAAAGACCATGTTGGTGCAGAATACGCCGGAAATTATGGGCATAGAACCAGGGATTTGTCGGATTAGGACAGGGAATAACTTGACTACCAAGCTGACGTACTTCGTCATCATAATGACAAGGCTCGGTAGTATGGACTAAAAAATCCATGTGAATGCGATCGCGATCAATGTGGCGCAGGACGTGCATTAACCAGGTTTCAATTCCGCCTCGATTCATCCCCCCTACAACATGAAGTACACGTATAGGACGCTGAACGGCTAGTTTTTCATATTCTTGAGGTATGACTTTGTTGCTTGTGTAATACATAAATAATTACTCCCGAACTAATCAAAGCTTGCACTGTAGCTGCTAGTAACAAAGCGATCGCCGCTCCTAGCAATCCCAGTTTTGGCAACAACCACAGACAACCTATTGCAGAGATACTAGCTACGGTAATAAACAAAGGTATTTGAATCCGAAAATACCGGGCTGCGGTCATTCCGTAGCCTAAAAAGGAGGATATATAGTTCATTCCGGCCGTCACCATTAGCCAGACAAACAAATTATTCTGCTCTGCATATTCAGATCGATATAGCAGTGTAAGAATTTGCTCTCCAGCAAAGATCGCCACTAATACACCTGTTCCGCCAATGAGAACTGCAATACCCACCAACTTGAGTAAGAGTGAACGAAAACCTTGGCGATCGCCTGCGACGTAATATTTGGCTAGTTTAGGTGTGGCTGAATCTCCTAAAGCATTGACTAGCATATTTCCTGCCACCATCAAATAGGCTAAGGCGGAAAAAATTCCTAGTTCCCGTTCGCCTAGATATTGCTCAATAAAATAGAGTGGAATATTGCTATTGAGTGAAATGAGCATCATCACACATCCCAAAGGCAAACAGAGCCATACCAGTTTGGTAATAGTTTTCCGATGCCAGCATGGTTGTAACTGTGACTTCCGCCTGAGCATTAAGAAGCCACTGCGAATATCATAGGCAAACAACACCAGACCCCAAGCCAAGACTAGACCTGCTACTCCTCCCAAAATACTGCCAGATATATATATTCCAATTGCCAGAAATAGTAGTGATAGAAGACCTTTGAGCATTAGTGATAGGGCTATTCGATCCATCCGTTCCTGCTGCTGAATCAACCCATAAAATACGTCGCTAATCGACTCAAATGCTTTTGCTAGACCGATGAGCGAGATAGTTAAAATGGTTTCCCATCGATATCCTCCTAACAAAATAATGATGGCAATAATCAAAAGAGCCAGCACAGTTGAGATTAGTCTAAGACCTAAGTAATCACTAAATAGATATTGTTTTTTAGCATCCGTTGCTTGCACAGATCGCAAATGGAGATTTGTAAACATAATTACGGGCGCGGTGACTGCAAGCCCCAACGTAAACTGCCCCACCATCTCTGGACTGCCGAGTTTAGCCATCACTACGAGCATTCCCCACTGGCAGCCTGCATAAACTAAATTACCAATGAATGTCCAAGAGAAGTTTTTTCGTAATGTTAATGGCTTATTTCTTAACATACATTTTTGAGGAATTAGTGCTTACTTTTTCAACCTATTACACACCTTTAGTCTCTATAGTCGCTAAGATATTTACTTTAGAATTAGAGCTAGCCAAACTGGTATTATTTGTGTATGGAATAAAAGTTTTTTCTTGCTCATGTTTGTATCCAGCCACTAATTTCTCTAGAAGAAAAATTATAGAACTAGGATTATTATTTCTAGCTTCAGAACATAATGCTTCTACATTAATGGCTAGATTTTTTGGCAAGATTCGACTGGCATTTTTCACAATCATGAGTTTCTCATGTTGAGTTGGCTCATATTCCTCCCCGTCAATAAACAGTTCTTCAAATAATTTCTCTCCGGGTCGTAATCCTGTAAATACAATATCTATGTCTTTATTGACTTCATACCCAGAAAGATGAATTAATTCTTTTGCTAAGTCCACAATTTTCACAGGTTGACCCATATTTAGCATGAAAACCTCACCACCATGCCCAACGACTGCTGCCTGCAACACTAATTGTACGGCTTCAGGAATAGTCATAAAATAACGGCAGATATCTGGATGCGTAACTGTTATTGGTCCACCTGCGGCAATTTGTCTTTTAAAAGTAGGAACAACACTACCGCGACTGCCTAAAACATTACCGAAACGGACTGCAACATAAGGTTTCCCACTATCTTTGGCAGCTTGCAGCACTAGCATTTCTGCAACTCTCTTACTCGCTCCCATGACATTAGTTGGATTCACAGCTTTATCAGTGGAAATCATCACGAAATTCTGCACATCATATTCTAGTGCCATATCCAAGAGATTTTTTGTTCCCAACACATTGTTAGTGATTGCTTCTGGTGAATTTAATTCCATCAGGGGGACGTGCTTATGAGCAGCGGCATGAAAAATTACGTCAGGCTGAAATTTTTCAAACGCGTATTTTAGTCGTTCTCTACAGCGAATATCACCAATAAAGCTAGAAATTTGAGGTGTATATTGTTGTGCTTTTACATCTTTTTTGAGTATGTAAATTAGCTGCTCTAATTCTTGTTGGATATTAAAAACAGAATTTTCTCCGTGTCCCATCAGCATAATTTTGGCAGGACGACATTTGCAAATTTGACGGCAAAGTTCGCTACCAATTGATCCTCCTGCACCTGTGATTAGTACCGCCTTACCTTTAAGAAATTGAGATACTCTTTCAATATCTGTCTGTATTGGTTCTCGTCTGAGTAAATCCTCAATTCTCACGTCTCGAATGCTGTCTACTCTGACCCGATTATTGAGGATTTCATGTATTCCTGGTAAAGTGCTAGTTTGGATGCCAGTTGCTTGACAAATATCGACGATTTCTCGAATAATTTTACCTGCAACTGTTGGCATGGCAATGATAACTTTCTGAATTTGCAGAGATTGTACAATGTTAGGAATAGTGTAGCGATCGCCTACTACGCTAATCCCGCGAATCTTGGCGTGTAATTTCTGTGGATCATCATCAACAAAAGCAATAGGATTAAACCCTAATTGCGGATTTCTTTGCATTTCTTCCACGAGGTCGATTCCTGCATTACCTGCACCCACAATTAGGACACGCTCTTGTAAAGAAAATACTGTATACTTTTGCCTGGTTCTTTCTATAATCCGAATACTGAAACGTACTCCACCAACGAGAATACAGGAAAGCAAGCCGTCAATTAATGGTATTGATGGTGGCAATTTAGCTATATTGAAATACGGTAGTAAATCCAAATTATAAAATATCAACATTTGGATAACCGTCGTAATGCCCATATACAAGATGATATTTATTAGTTCTTCAATACTGGCATAACGCCAGTAAAATCTATAAAAACGCAAATTCCACAAGACAATTATTTTGACGAATAAGAAAATTATTGTGACTCTTCCTAGCTCAGATATATATGTTCGTAGACCTATTGTGCCATCTGAAGATAGGAATAAAGCTAACAATGGTGTAATGACAAAGATAATACTATCAATGATAATTAAGTATTTGTTTCTGAGATTTAAAAAACTTTTCAAGAAATGGTTAACGGGTTTTTGTACCCACTGATGGTAATTCAAAAATAAGTCATTCATACCCGTGCAAGCCTCTAGATGATTTATCAACAAAGAATATATGCGTTAGTTGTCAGATTAACCTTTCCACACAAAAAGCTACAGTATGAATTGGAGTCCAGTTCGTAGAGGGATAGAGGATTAAAACCCTTACTCTACAACTGGTCTTCAATTAGTGAAAAATTTTGTAGAAAGTGGTGAGTTTTAATACCCCACTTCTTTGTACTGATTTATCTAAGCATAGCTTTTAAGCTATTCTGACTTCTAAATTCTTCTTCAAGTCAATGATGGGCTGTCAATAAACATGAGTCTCAGATAAATTAATTATCCATTATCTAGTGTACTGAAAATCATATATAGCTTTTCTTAATTAGATGAGGTAGTCATAATCCCCTCCTTGCTTCCGGGGAGGGGTTGGGGGTGGGGTTTTTGTACCTCACTCAACCGAGAAACGCTATATAAATTCCTCTGAACATGAGGTATCTCATACTAATATTAGTTTCCTCAACGTTACATAGCAAAAAGACCGTTAGGAAGACAGTATAAAATTGGCTTATTTTATACTTTGATTGATATATTGTATGAAAATAAATGGTGCAGGACTTAACTAAAGACATTATTGTTTTACCAGAAGATAATCGATTAAGTCTCGCCAACTTGGCAAAGAATCGAAAATAAAAGAATAAAGCAATCTTTGATTTATGTTTATCAAAACTTCAATTTTTAGCCACTCAGATGAATAATATTTAGCAAAAATATGAAGTTGCAAAACAAATTACTCTGAACATAGAATTAAAGATGTATAAGGACATTAAACCTTTATAGATGTTTATGTGGTTCAAATTACATAGCTGATTTTTATAATAGAATCTAAAGACGAAAAAGCAATGCTTTGAGGCTTTATTGTGTGATTAGAATGACACAGTTGGATAGCTTTTAAATCAAGTATGAGTAGTAATTAAACAGAATGAGTAGGAATAACAGAGTCATTGAGAACATGGTAGTTGGATTAGGTGACAGGGGACAGGTGATAGTGAAGGGAGAATGAGCGTTATGGATTAACCTGAACGCTATAACTATGTATGGTGAATCCCCAGTGAGGAATTTGAAAATCAGTGCTACGCTGTAAAAATCGCTGAATGTCGCGTAGCCTGGAAGATGATAAATAACAAATATAATTCATCAGCTGCCAAGCATTACGGTATTGCCGACCCCATACGCAGCGACTTGAGTCGGAAATTTAAACCATCCTTGATCATAAATGCTTCAAATCTTACAACCAGATTTTTAGTCAGTTTGGTTTTGGCTTGCGGGTACGAGTTTTAGGCTGCTCGGTTGGATTTATCCGTTTGAAGTATTTCTAGTTGATGGTAAACCCCTGATTGAGTACGAAGTTAGGGAAGTTAAACGGGTAGAGAAAATACGCCAAGACGGTAAAACTGTTGTGAAGCGATCGCCTGGCGATGTCAAACGGGTCAAACGTAACCGCAGCCGCGACGCTTTCAAATGAAAAGTCAGAACTCATATCCGGCGATCGCCCCAAAACATGGGAAAATATATTTTGTTCCATGGCCTTGATTTCGGAGCAAAGCAACGTGACGAAGCCAACCCTAAGTGCAGCCGTTCAAGAATTGATCCAGAAAGCTCGAATTGTCAGTTTTGCTACCTGGCAGAGTACCCATCCTCTGGCAATAATTCAGCGATTCCAGGCGGCAGATGATGAGGGACGCTACCTCACAGATGAAGATTTACAGCAAATTCAGCAGCTTGTGCCATCAAGCACAGCATTCGTTATAGTAACTAGGGAAATGCGCGATCGCGTCAATGAAATTGTAGATGAAGCCAGAACCCAGGTATTGGAAACATTCCCTAACATCACTCAACCCGGTGGCGGACTCTACCCAGCCGCTAGGGCAGATGCCTGCTGGCGTGATTTTTGGCACTTCCTGCGCTGTATTACCTATGGCATCGCTGGACAGCATACTGACTACACCAGCACGGAAGGATTGCACTATATGCAACTGCTGTATCAAGAGTTGCAAGTGCCGTTAGATGCAATGGTGGTAGGACTAGAAGGTATTAAGACTGCCAGTTTAAAGCGAGTTGAACCAGACCAACAAGCCCAGATAGCCCCCTATTTCGATCATTTGATTGAGCAATTAAAGCGATTTTAATATGGTTAATATCAAACTATTTCTTTATAATCAGGTTTTTCAAAAAGTCAACCCCAAGATATTTATTTTTATAAAAATCATATCTATAGTGGTTACGACTGGAGCAATTCTCTTAGAATTATGGAATGATTATCTGCTAATAAATAACCAGCAAATTTTAAATCATTTAAATATAATTCTTTGGATAGGGCGAATTGTTATCACAACCCATTTTTTAGAAGCAGTAATAGCAACTACTTATGCACCTGCAAAAAACAGGACACCATTACATTATGGTATTTATACTTTTTTTGTAGGCACAATTGGTTTGTTAGAACTATTTAATCAGGAAGAGTTGTCCTAAGTTGACATTTTTACTAATGTTAGCTCGCTAAATCTTCACGAAATTGAAAACGTCCTCAGCGATGCGATCGCACTTGCTCATTGACGTAGCCAGCAAAATTGAATCAATTATTTTGCCTTGTTAATTATTGCTTGGTTGGGTTTCTAAAAGCTTGTCGTTTTTCTGAGATGGTACTTTTGCTGGTTGGCTATCAGTCGATGAATTTTGTTTAACTTCCACTGTTGGCACTACCACAGAAGAAGAATCGGGATTTTTCGACTCCGTAGGTGGTGCGCTTGGTAGTATCACAGGTTTAGGCTGTTTATCAACTGGGGACGGGGTAGAATTCTGGCTACTAGAGGGTGGGGAATTTTCTAAAGAGTTGGCGGGGTTAGCTTTACGAGAGGAACGAATTTCCCGCAATGTCTCGACTAGGGATGGTGAAGCTTCAGTGTTAGATGAGGGAGGAGTTTTTTCAGAATTGACCCTTGCTGATTCTCCAGTGTTGGGTTGTGGTGATTGTTCTGTAGCACTGCTGTTGGTATTTGCAGGTTCAGTCTGCTGTTCAGGTAAGTTGCGTCTGCGTCGTCTAAAGTTGGTAGTGGGTGTAGTTTCTCCAGAATCAACAGTGGAAGATTTGCGGATATTGTTGTTTTCTTGTGGGGTAGTGTTTTTACCCCCTAATTCTAGTGGGCGTTCTTCAAACAATGGTTTGGAAGGTGACTTGGGTTGGGAATCAGAAAACATATTGGTGATGCCAAAACCTGCGGTAGCAGCAACTAAAGCTACACTAACACCCAAGAAAACCTTAGAAGTCGCTAGCTTCTGAACCATGATGGCGATGTTTTTTAATGGCGAGGTTTTCTTCACACTACTGAAAATATTGCCGCTAGCCGCATTTTCAAGATTGTGAACAGATAAATCGATAGTAGGGACTGCATAGGTGGGGATGACTTGCGGTGCAACGTTTATACCACTACCTGGTAGTAGTTGCAGCCACTCAGCAACGGTGGCGGGACGAAAGCGAGATTCTACAGCCATTCCACGCATGACGGCTTGGTTGACAGATGCACTGAGATGGGGTTGCAGTTCGCGGGGGGCTGGCATTTGTTCGCGATCGCGTAATAATGCTGGTAAGGGTACTTGTCCTGTTAATAAGGCATACAAAGTAGCTGCCAAACCATAAACATCTGTAGCGGGTGTACGCATCGCTTGGGTTAAATACTGCTCAATAGGGGAATAGCCTTCAGATACTATCCCTGTGTGAGTTTGCCTCACGCCATTATTAAATTCACGGGCAATGCCAAAATCAATTAGGACGACTTCCTGAGTGCCTTGACGAAGAATAATGTTATCTGGTTTAACATCTCGATGCAGTAAGCCATTGCTGTGAACTACCTGCAATGCTGCGCCGATTTGTCGGATGTAATGAATAGCTGTGGCTTCAGGTAAGGGTATTCCTGGCAAGATAAACGCATCTCCCAAGGTTTCCCCACGAATATATTCCATCACCATATAAGGGAGTCCGTCTTCTACAAAAAAGTCGCTGACTCTGACAATATTGGGATGAACGCAAGTAGCTAACCTTCGGGCTTCATCTTGGAATTGTTGTTCGAACTTCGCAAACTCAGAATGTTGTCGCAGTTTTTCATTAATTGTTTTCATCACTACCTCCTGTTCTAAGTAGTGATGAGTAGCTTTAAACGTGATGCCAAAGCCACCGCGTCCAATTTCTTGGATAAGGGTGTATTTCCCACCCTGCAAAATTTTACCTGCTACCATAGAGAGCCTGCGTCCTGAGTCCTGATTCCACGATGAGAATACGGTACTATTTTCTGGTTGTCGGGAGAGAGCCAAATCAAAAGCCTGTCCATATTGATTGTATTAGTTAACTAGCTCAAAGTTCTGCTGCAATCAGGACAATTGATTTTTTGTATCTCCCGTCTTGGTCAAACCCTTCTGTGGTTGACTATAGTTTTTTCTTCTCAATAATACAGTAGGCGAAAAATAATGCCCATCTAAAATAATATTTCCCAGAGTATATAAAGATTTAGTAAATCAAGTAGCAGGGCAACAATTACTTTAATACGTCGATTGGAACTGATTTGACGACCGGAAACTAATAAACGCACCAGTAGCCAGAGAGAGTAAATTTGAATGGGTAGGAAGAGTAAAATTAGACCAATTACAGATGTGCGAAATGCTCTATCTGCGGTTTCATCTGCCCAAGATATTTTTTCTATATCATCATCTTGCAGCCATTCGTCTACTGAATCTTCTATCTCGAACTCAGAAGATACTAAAACTTTTTTGGCTTGTTCTAAATCTGTTTGATTAACTTGTAATTTAATCCAGCCAACGGCTACTGTTAGATGCCATGCCATGTTGACAGTAGACTCATTAGCTAAGTAGCATTGAATGCCTTCAGATTCTAATAACTGCTTGGCTAAATTGGCATCAACATAGTTACTAAAAGTGGATACTGTGACAAAATTATTAACCATGCCGCTTTGTGTAATATATTGAATACAGCAAGATTTATTTGTTCTGGAATTGCAGTATAGGTGTAAATCAGGAATTATAAGTTATCTCGAAATAAATTATAATAAACCTATGTAAATACCGTAGACTAAAGTAGCAAAATATTTAACTGATTGATATTGGCAAGTAATCGCTCTGGTTTTGAGTCAGCAGTTAAAACCCCGATTTTTATCCACAATCGGGGTAATTTTGTTAACGTCCTAGCATTTTATCGCGCAGTTGCTTGATGCGATCGCGCAATTTTGCCGCCTCTTCAAACTCTAGGTTTTTCGCTGCGGCTTTCATCTGTGTTTCCAGTTGGGTAATCAATTCAGGAATCTGCTCTAATGGCAATTCAGATAAATTCTCCTCTACAACTTTAAAATCTCCTGCATTCAATCTTCTCGAAATATCTAAAAAAGATAAAATTGCATTACCTGATCTTTTCACAATTGGTTGCGGTGTAATTCCGTGCATTCGATTATGTGCCATTTGAATTCCCCGCCGTCTATCAGTTTCTTCAATAGCTTTCACCATGCTGTTGGTAAAATTATCGGCGTATAAAATCGCTTGTCCTCGGATGTGACGCGCGGCTCTCCCGATAGTTTGAATTAAAGAACGTTCGGCTCGCAAAAATCCTTCTTTATCAGCATCCATAATTACCACTAAGGAAACTTCTGGTAAATCTAAACCTTCCCGCAGTAAGTTCACACCCACCAAAACATCAAATTTACCCTCTCGCAAATCTTCTAAAATTTCAATGCGCTGAATGGAATTAATCTCTGAGTGTAAATAACGCACCCGAATGCTGTGTTCTTGCAGATACTCGGTTAAGTCTTCCGCCATGCGTTTAGTTAAAGTGGTAATCAATACCCGTTCTTGGCGATCAATTCTATCTTTAATTTCTCCCAACAAATCATCAATTTGTCCGTCTGTGGGACGCACAAAAATCTCTGGGTCAATTACACCAGTCGGTCTAATTACTTGCTCGACTATCCTATCTTCAGAAATTTCTAATTCCCAATTCCCTGGAGTAGCGGAAACGAAAATACATTGATTGACTTTCGTCCAAAATTCCTCTGCTTTTAAAGGCCGGTTATCCGCCGCACTAGGCAGTCTAAAACCATGTTCAATTAAAACTTTCTTTCTGGCTTGGTCGCCGTTATACATAGCCCGAATTTGCGGTACAGTAACGTGAGATTCATCAATTACTAACAGCCAATCTTTAGGAAAATAATCAATTAAACATTCTGGTGGTTCTCCGGCTTGTCTACCTGCTAGGTGACGAGAATAGTTTTCTACCCCGTTACAGTAACCAACTTCACGCAACATTTCTAAGTCATAACGTGTACGCTGGTCTATGCGTTGAGCTTCCACTAACTTACCAGCTGCTTCTAGTTCTGTTTTTTGTTGTTTTAATTCAGCCGCAATGTCTTCACAGGCGACTTCTAAACGTTCCTCTGGGGTGACAAAGTGACGCGCTGGGTAAATATTCACAGCTTGCAAACTATTGATAATTTCACCCGTTACAGGGTCAATATAGCGAATTGCATCAATTTCATCGCCAAAGAATTCTACCCGAATAATCCTATCTTCGTAGGCGGGGCCAATTTCTAAGACATCACCCCGGACACGGAAACGTCCCCGTCCCATTTCGATATCGTTACGACTGTACTGTACTGAAGTTAAATCCCGCAAAATCTGGCGTTGATTTACTTCCATCCCAATTTGTAAGGGTATAGCCGCTTTCAGGTATTCGGCGGGGATACCCAAACCGTAGATGCAGCTAATTGATGCTACAACAATCACATCACGCCGTTCAAATAGCGATCGCGTCGCTGAGTGACGTAGCATATCAATCTCATCATTAATCGCCGCCGTTTTCTCAATGTAAGTGTCGGTAACAGGAATATACGCCTCTGGCTGATAGTAGTCGTAGTAACTGACAAAATATTCAACAGCGTTATTGGGGAAGAACTCCCGCAACTCATTACAAAGTTGTGCAGCTAGGGTTTTATTGTGCGCCAAAACTAAAGTCGGCTTACCCACCTTCTCAATTACTGCTGCTATGGAAAATGTTTTACCTGTTCCCGTCGCCCCTAGTAAGGTTTGGTAACGGTTATTCGCTTCTATACTAGCAACTAACTGTGCGATCGCTTGTGGTTGATCACCAGTCGGACTAAAGGGAGCTTGCAGACCAAATTCTGTCATACATTTGTACTAAGAAATACCCTATCTCATAGTAGCGTTAGGGAGTGCTGAGTGCTGAGTGCTGAGTAATGAGTAATGAGTAATGAGTGATGAGTGATGAGTGATGAGTAGTGAGTGCTGAGTGGCCATTGTATTTTTCTCCCCCTGCTTCCCCTGCTTCCCCTGCTTTCTTTTCCTCAGTCCCTTTTCAATTCAGTAATCTTACTTTGCAAAAATTCTTAATTTAAATTTACTTATATCTCAGTTTTGAAGATACTTATATCTATGCAAGGTTGTTTAAGGTTAAACTCTGTTATATAGGAAATATTTTAAGTTTTCCTTAAATATTGTAAAGTTCAGTTACGAAACCAGAGGTGTCTAGTTATGACCATCAGCACTAATGGCAAAACAGTCAGCCCTCGGCAAAGACGTGCCAAACTTAAAGGAGAAACAACGGTGGAAGTCGAAAATAACCAAGGTCATAGCTCGAATCAAGAACAAGTCGAAAAAGGTGCTAATTTACCAGTGCAGTTAGAAAAATCGAATAAACAAGAAGTGGTAGGAACGTTAGCCGTTGCTGGAGAGCGTCCTATTACTAGTAGTGATTTAGAAGTTGCTCATACATTTTCCAGTGCTGGAATACGTCCCATTGGTGTAAGTCATTTGGAAGTAGTTGAGACAATAAATATAATGGGAATTCGTCCCATTGGTGCTAATACGTTCCAAGTTATGGATAGTATTAACTTGTCAGGAATTCGTCCAATTTCTTCTAGTGCGCTAGTTATTTCTAGCAACTATTCTGTAATGGGTAATCGTCCAGTTGCTCCCAACGAGACAGATGATTCTGATAGCCTAATGGGTTTTATAGATTAGATAAGCAAAGAATCTCATTAATTTTAATAAATCCATTATTAACCCAGTTGCTGATAGTGACTGGGTTTTTGATTGAGAAAATATATATAGGTATCCGATTTGATTTCTGTTGGCGTAGCCTGCGCTTGCGCTTAAAAATCTAAGATACAAGGTTGGGTTAAACGCAGCGCAACCCAACATGGACTCAGAAACTCAACATAGATATTGGTGTTGGGTTTACCTTACGTCAACCCAACCTATATTTTTTGCAACACCAAGAAATTAATTTATTGTCAGCAGAAAAAACTGGTGCAATATATAGGGAAAGCGGGTTTTTAAAGTTTCAGATTTATCATGTAATAGATAGAAAAGCTATATATGTTTGTTGGTTTTATGTCTTTGTGTATAGGTCAACAATATATCCTGTGGAGGAAGTTAGGAAAAATTTATAAAGTTAGATTGTATAGAGTGATAACCAAATAAATTCAAAGTTAATTTATTGCTTTGAAGCTAATCATTCATAAATTTAGGAGTGCAAAATGAGTTTAGAAGAAAGAGCGAAAGCTACAGGTAAAAATATTGAAGGGAAAGCTCAAGAAGCACTCGGAAATGTGACTGGTGATCCTGAAGATCAAGCTGAGGGCAAAGCCAAGCAAGCCGAAAGTCAAGTACGTCACGGTGTCGAAGATGTCAAAGATAACGTGAAGAAGAAGCTTGATTAACTCTAGTTTGTTTTAAGTATTTGAAGGCTTTTCCGGGTGGAAATATAGCATTGACTGTAGGGATATGTATATCATATCTCTACCTTCCTACACTGGTTTTGAGCATATAATTCATATTTAAATAAATAAAAATTCAAAATTTTAGAAAATTGTCTAGTAAAGATTTTAATGGGAGGAAAAAATATGATTCTGCTACAGCAGAGTCGCAAATTTTTGACGACTTTTGTTTTAATTTTGGTGTTGATGATAGTTACGGCTTGCGGTGGCGGAACAATAACACAAAGTGACCGTATTACCTCACCTCCAGCCATTGGTAGAGATATAACTTATTCAGAGTTAGAGAGAGGTAACACCCCATCAGGACAAAGTTTTGGTAACTGGGTTGTACAAACATCTAGGGGATTAGTCCAAGATGCTTATGTACGTGATAACAACAAACTAGGCGTTGTGATTTCTCCTCAAGTCCGTCCTAACGAAGTGAAACCTTTAGCCAAATCTTTAGCACAAGGTTTTCGGAAGAATTTCCCCAATCAAAATTTAACTGTTCTGATTTACGGGCCTGACAAAAAGCTAATTGTAACTGCCAAATACGATACTCAAACCAATCAGATTCAGTATACCTAATAGAGTTCGTAGTTAGGACTTAAGTCTTAACTGCAAACTTTTAAAACTAGAAGGAGATGAGAAAAGTGACCAGCAGTGAAGAATACAGACGGCAAATCATGAAGGATTTAGCTGGAGGAAATATTGAATCTCTAGATGATGTAAGTAGTGATTCTGGGACTCAATACGAAACCTTCGATGATTTTGCTCAACGGACAACACCAGATCAACGCCGTAGTTTGTTCAATCGTTCCTTGCAACCAGAACGGATTCCCCCTAGTAAAATGGAACCCGAATTGCAAAAAGCGATCGCCCAAATTAAACCCAACGAACGGGATGATGTCGCACGCGCCTTTTTCAAACATTTCAAGCAAAGAGGTTTAGACGACCGCCACCTAGAACAGCAATTAGGTCTTTCCACACACCACGCCAGCCGGATGAATGCGGATGATGTCAGTCGGCTTGCATCCTTCGCCTATCACAATCACCCCGACATTTTCCGCGAAGTTCTAGCCGAACAGCCAGGGATTATCAAGTTCCTCAGCAATCCTGTAGTTGCAGGGATTATCGGTATAGCAGCCGCCAAGTGGTTGGGTAGCCGCAAATAAAGAGTGCTGAGTTCGGTTAGCCGTAGCGAGACTTTGAGCAGAGTGGTGAGTGCTGAGTCGAAAGACCTTTGACACTCACCACTCATTACTCATTACTCATTACCCATTACTCACCACTCATTACTGCGTTCTGGGTTTGCAACAATTAATCAGTGGCTGATTAGCTATTTCCTCTAAGCCAACTGAATGAAGTAAAGTTGTCCACTTTGTTAGTAAAGATTCATTTTCGGGATTGGTAAGGCGTAATTCTGCCAAACTTGCAATAGCATCATACCAAACACCATTTGTGGCATAAAGCGTTACTTTTTGTTGGAGTTCTGCTTGTTTTAGTTGTTCTGTTAATGTTGAATTTTGGTTAACCCGTTGCACCCAACCCTCTGCATAATCCAGTTTCAGAGGTAGTTTTTGGCTGCATTGAACCCGTACCTTAAAAAACCAGTGATACATTGTTCCTACCTGCAATGAGGCTTCACCTGGGGGTAAATGAACGCTCATAATTCCTGGTGATTCTGGTGGTGTCAGATAAGTACGGTATACAGTTTTACTTTTATTCTGAGTTTGTTCTTGCAAAACAAACTCTATATTGGCGATAGATGAAGCATTGTAGGGAACAAAAAAGAAAAAATCAGGATGTTCAGCGTTTGTTAAACCCCAAACTTGAGTTATGGGAACAACCGCTTGCTGATCTTGGTTAATAGTCTGTTGGTAGGTTGGGACTAAGGCTGTTACTGTTTGACTCCCTGCATCGCATCCACGGCTTGCGGCCCCACTTCTCGAACCGGCTGCACTACGGTCTGGTGGTGGCGGTGGTGGGATAAATTTGACCGAAGCAAGATGATGATTAACTGGTAAAGCCTGAAGTTTTAAAGGGTAGGATATATTACTAGTCAATAGTATCCCCAAGGCTATAGTTAATTGAAGGATTTTCATAATTTGTTGTCAAGCAAAAATATATTTTTATGATTGTTTGATAGGCTTGATGACGGTCATGACAATGACAGCACTACCTCCTAAAGCGATCGCCGCAGGTACAAAAGGAATCCAAGAACTGTATAGTATTAATAATATCAAGCAAAACCCGTACAAACTCAGAAATACCCCCCCAACTGACCAGCTTAAATAAGTGGGTTGTCGCAGATATGCAGCAAGTACGCCTCCAATAACAGCCCAAACCCAAACCCAAAACACTTCACCCAAGAGATTCCAAGTCCTTAGCAGAGGCCGCCCATCCAAAGCTGCACTCAACAAATGACTCACCATCTGTGCTTGTAAACAAACTCCGGCGATTTCCTGTGACTGACCTTTTGCTGAAGCGTAGGGAGTCAATGAATAATCTCGAAAACTTTCGGCTGTTGTGCCAATTAAAACTATTTTGTCTTTAACTGCATCTGCTTGTAGTTTACTAGTTAATGCTTCTTGTAAAGTGATGCGGGGGGCGATCGCTTCTAAGTTAGGAAAGGAGCGATAATTGAGTAAAATTTGGTGTCCTAACGCGTCAATCCCTTGGTAGCCTCCGGTATGAGCCTCAATAGGTTTTAAAGTTAGCTTACCTAATTGCCATGCTCCATCAGAGGCAAATTGTAACTGAATTCCTTCAGTATATAAATAACGTAGAGCCAACTGCACATTTAAAGCATAAGATGCAGTACAGGGAGATGAGGGAGGGGGAGTTAAAGCCAAGAGATGACGACGTACCACATTATCCGCATCAACGACGATATCACTAAAGCCGAGAGAGTCGGGAGAAATTTCTGGCGGTGGTTTGATACCTGGTTTGCTAGTTTGAGAGTTACTAACTTGACATACTCCCACAAAGCGATCGCTATTTCTCATGCGTTCCGCCAACTTTGGATAAGCTGGCTGTACAGCATAGTCTCGGTATATATCCAAACCAATTGCCCGTGGTTTATACGCCTCTAATTTGGCTAATAACTTATCTAAAGCCTCGTCAGACAGAGACCCCCGCCTATTGGAAGACTGAGCTTGTACATCTTCTTCCGTAATTTCAATCACCAGTATGCGAGAATCTGGTTTCTCCTGGGGACGCAAACGCAGCATATGGTCAAACGCCATTAACTCCCATGATTGCAGTAAACCAAAATACCTTACTCCCATTAACAATGGTGTGATGACTATGCTGACAAGCATGACCGCAGACAAAGCTTGTCGTAGTTTGATACCTCTGTTAGTTGGGTTTTTGGGTACAGATGTTATTTGCTGACTATTCTGGTTGACGTGTAATTCTCGCCATAATAAAGGCATCGTTGCCGGATTTTGATAAATTACAGGCAACCAAGTAGCACAAGGAAATTGCGTTTCTAGTCCTTGCAAGCGTTCCCGCGCTTCTCTAACAGCTATGTATAAAGATTTGCCACGAGCAAATGCTTCTAAAAAATACTTCAGAAATTCTTGCGCTACCCTATCAGGAACTGGTTCTCGCATGACGATGATTTGGGGTATATGCAAATCTGCAAACTCCCGCGCCAAACCCAAACCATCACAAGAGTTAAAAATTGCTAAATGCAAACCCCGTTCCACTGCTTTTCGCAAACCGTACTTTAATTGAGTAATTGTCAAGCTTTCCGTTTGATTAATATCAATTTTCCCTTGATTACTGCTTCCATCAGTAGCACTATGTCCCGCGAAAAACAAAATCTGCCAGTCTTGTTCCCATAGCTGGTCAGTGAGGTCTTTACCTGATGGCTCAACTAGGAAAGTAGTATTGGCATGAGGCAATTCTTTCAACAACTGACTGTCTGTTTGGATATCAATTCCCTCACTATTACCCAAAATGGCTAAAACTTTCACCTGTGGTTTAGGCGGTGAGTTGCGGCTAACTTGTTCATAACTAGGCGCACTCAGAGCAACTTCGGCATTGGGATAGCGTTCTAATAAATCCCACAAATGCCAAGGCAGTTTTTGCAATCTCAGGTCATCGGTTTGTAGTAGTACGCGGATATGGTCTTCTGGTACAAGCCTTTCCAGCCATTTTTCACGGATAGGACGAAAACTATTGGATGATAGCCAAGTATTTAAGTGAAACCTCAAATTATCCGCCGCTTTTTCGCAATCTTCTAAGGAAAGGGTTTGTTTTGATTGCTTAGGAATACCGATAGGACGACCAGAAAATTTAAGTTGACAATAAATAGATTGCCATTGATGGTAACAAAGGGGAATTTCTGGGTTTGGTGGTAGTTCGCCAATAATTTCTACAATTGGTCGCACATTTTCATCACCAATTTGCAATATGACGGAAAATCCCGCCTCAAAACTTCCTGTGCCTAACTTTAAAACTACTAACTTACCCAACGTCAGTACCCCAGATATGGCAATGTAACTTACTTTAGTACGAAAGGTTACACTACTGTGTACGACTGTTGTCAGGGTATATGCAGCAAATGAGTCGTCAACGTGCTTCTAACCAAGATTGTAAATCAGCAACACTGGTAAAATCTAACAGTGCTTCACTCAAATCTTCGAGAACAGGCACACAGTAGCTCTAGTAGGGAAGGGGGTTAGGGGGTTATGTTTCGCGTGAGCTTTTCCACGTAACATGAAAAGTCAAGATATGAGACATCCGCTTCAGACTAAAGTATAAGAAATCATCTATTGTTCGTTGCTATGGAACTCCACGAAATCGAAACTAAATTGCAAGACGCGGATTTTCAATACCGCCTCAAAGCAATCTCTGCCCTCCAAGATTATCCCACCGATGTCGCTGTTCCTTTACTAACCCGCCATATCCAAGACCCAGAGTTTCTGGTGCGAACATTTGTTGCTAGGGAGTTGGGCAAGCAAAAAACGTCTGAATCCTTTGCTGCCCTGCTGCAAATTATGAAGTTTGATAACACGCCCAATGTGCGGGCAGAAGCTTCTAACTCCCTATCCTTATTTGGCAGGGTTTCTGCCTCTCATCTAGTGCAGACATTTTTGCGAGATGATCACTGGTTGGTGCGGCGCAGCATTCTGGCAGCCCTTGTAGAAATGGACTGCCCTGAAGAAGTGCTGGAGGTTTGTGCTTTGGGACTACAAGGGGAAGATGCCGCAGTGCAGGAAGCAGCCGTAGATGCGCTGGGTTGGTTGGCTAGTTCCCGTCAGTCTGAGGCTGCTTTGTCTCAACTCCTGATGCTGAAAAATTCTGAGGCTGAATATATCCGGGTACGCGTTGCCTATGCCATAAAACATTTTGATGCCTCCGAAGCCAAAGAAGCCCTAGCAGAACTGAGACAGGATGCTGATTACCGAGTAGTGGGGGCAGCAATGGAAGATTTAGTCCCGTAAATCTTTCTTTTACCTTTTACCTTTTACCTTTTGCCTTTTAACTTTTTACTCGTTCTGTAAGAGACACCTATAATGTATCCATGCGCTCGGACAACAATTCGACATAAAGGTCTAGACGTATTGTATTAATATCTACAGAATTTAATATTTAGACTAGCAGAATTGGTCAAGAGCAAACTGTTACTGAGTATTTTTGTTTGCACGAAAGGAGAAAGACATGGCTGAAATTCCCACCGGCGGTGAAATGCTCTGGAAAATGGAAGGAGACGATCGGGTCTTATACCTGCGGCATAATTCGTCGGAGCAGTGGCGGCCGTATGAAGAGTTTCCGCAGTATGTTTTACCCGATCCTCAAGGATTTTCTAAAGGGATTGCTACCTTTTTGGCATTGCTGAAGAAAGATTGGACGGCAACTAAATCTTAATAGCTAAACTTTCCAAGCTGGCGCGTGTAGTGCGGCGGGTTAAAGCATGAGGTGTATCTAGCTCTTGTGGAGGGTGACTAAGCAGGCGCGATCGCATTTTGTCACTTAGCCCCTGCACCTGGGTAAAATCCGCTCCGGCAATGCTTTCTAACTTCTCGAACTCAACGCCAGTCATATCTGCTGCCCGCAAATCTGCACCTGCCAAATTAGCACCATTCAATCGAGTATTACGTAAATAAGCCCCCGCCAACCAGGCTGTCCGCAAGTCTGCCTGACTTAAACGCGCCCCCTGAAGATTCGCAAGAGTTAGATCAGCACCCCCCAAATATGCCCCCAACAAGCTTGCACCTTGCAAATCAGCATTCCGCAAGTTGGCTGTATTCAGCTGCGCCCCATTCAAATTGGCATTTGGACCGATCGCCCCAGAGGATTTATAGACAAAGCCTTCTGGAAAAAGGGTCTGGCTATTATATTTAGCCCCTAGCAACTTGGTGTCTGTCAAAATCGCTCCCCGTAAATCTGCACCACTGAGATCAACTCGGTACAAACAAGCTGAGAGTAAATTTGCATCCCGCAAAATAGCTTGGCTGAGATCCGCTCCCCGTAAATCAGCTGCACTGAGATCAGCTGCACTCAGATCGGCTTGACTGAGATTTGCTCGAATTAGAGTGGCTCTATGAAAATTGGCTTTTTGCAGTTCCATCCCACTGAGATTGAATTGGTATAAATCTTGCTGACACAGAGCAAGTCCCGCCTTGAGGACAGCCAAAACGTCTTGGGGTGTCTTGAGAGTCTCCCTGCTGATCATGAGTTGAAATCGTGAGATTATTTAGGGGTATTGTACCGCGACACTAATTCGTAATTCGTAATTCGTAATTCGTAATTCGTAATTAAATTTATTTTGTTTGTTTGAGGATAACCTATGGCGTTGATCACACCGATGACGATGATGGACTTTTTTCGTAAGAGTGAAGGAGTCTGGTTTACCCACCGCACGGTGCATCACTTTGATACGGTAGCTGATGAGTCGGGAGAATCAAAGTTATATGTGGGGGTGATTACACTAGATGATCCACGGATCAATATGATTTGTGAACAGCAAAGCATCGATCCAGTGGCGGCGAAGGGAGGAGCTAGCTTTATGTGGCAAGCACACGATAGTGACCAAGAACCTAATCCTGAGCAGGCTGCTGTGTTGATTGATGTCCCAGATGATGAGACAGGGCGATCAGGCAAATTGCTCCGCAACCAAGGGTATGTGGAAAAGATTCCCGTGGTTAGCCGTTACTGGTTTGGCAAAGACGGGATTTTAACAATTGATACAGAATATGACAGCAACCAGGGACAGGAACGCTGCTGGTTTATGACAGATGATTTTCGAGTGCGCGTCAGTACAGTGCGGATGATGAATGGAGTATATTTGATGACCTATTGCTCCGAACGACGCTGTTTAACTGAGGCGAGTTTAGCAGAAATGGTGCAACACAACTTGTCTAGGGTTGGAAACGCTATTCACTAGTTAGTACAACTGACTACTGACAACTAACCAAAGAAAGTGATAAGCATGAATTGAATTGAGTTGACTTATTCTGTCCTACCTCCTGATGTTAAAAGTTTCAAAATTTCAACAGGGGAGTTGTTATAAGTTAGGTATGGTATTGCTGGAAGCCGGTAATGTGATGATAAAGCCATGAATAAAACGGTTGAAGTCCTACCGGATCAATCAGCGTTAGTTGCGCGATCGCTTGATTTGATCCTGACCAAGTTAGATACTGCCATTAAAGAGCAGGGAAAATTTACGATCGCCTTATCTGGTGGCAGCACGCCTAAGCCATTATATGAAGCGATTGCCCAGCAACAATTACCTTGGGATAAAATTCATGTGTTTTGGGGCGATGAGCGTTATGTCCCCCCAAATCATCCTGATAGTAATGAATTAATGGCGCGTCGTGCCTGGCTAGATCGGGTTGATATCCCCGCCGCCAATATTCATGCTGTACCCACCTTAGATAACGATCCAGGGCGATCTGCTGCTAAATACGAACAACACCTGCAAGCATTCTTTCAATCTGCACCGGGAGAATTTCCCGCTTTAGATGTGGTTTTGCTCGGCATAGGTGATGATGCCCACACGGCATCTTTGTTTCCCCAGACAGAAGCTTTAAAAGTAAGCGATCGCTTAATTACTGTGGGTAACAAAGACGGCAATCCCCGTATCACCTTTACATACCCATTCATTAATGCGGCTCGCACTGTCATATTTATAGTGGCTGGTGCGAATAAAAGACCCGCTCTAGCTCAAATCTTTGCCCCAGAAGCGGATGAATCCACCTACCCATCCCGCCTAATTAAACCCCAAGGGGAACTTTTGTGGCTACTTGATGCCGCCGCAGGTGCGGAACTGCCAGCTTGATTTTTGTATCACAAGTAGTTGTTAAAATCGAAAGCTAGAGTTACTCTTTTGCCACAATTCTGATTCTTTTTGAAGAAGGCAGATTGTAGGAGGCAGGGGAGCAGGGGAGCAGGGGAGCAGGGGAGGGAGATTTTATCCCAGTCCCCAATCCCCAGCCTTTCAATGAGTGGATTTGCAATTTTGGATTTTTAATTATTCAATCCAAAATCCGTCTTGAAAAGTTTCCTACGGCGGGAAACCCGCCTACAGAACTTTCCGCAAAATCTAAAATTCCTAGTCCCCAGTCCCCAGTCCCCAGTCCCCAACACTATATTTTAGGATGCTCTTGAACAAAGGCTTAAATCAATGACTATAGTCTGCCCTAATTGCAATCACTCAAATCCAGACGGCGCGGTTCAATGTGAAGCTTGCTACACTCCGTTACCCGCTACTAGCCACTGTCCCAATTGTGGTGCAACGGTACAGTCTGATGCCGCCTTCTGCGGTCAATGTGGCTTTAACCTACATTCAACGGCTGTACCTGCTGCTGCTACTGTTGTCGCTACTGTTGCTCCTGACATCCCTGTAGAAGTGCCAGCATTGGTTACGCCTGATCCAATACCAGATCCAATGTTAGAATTATTACAACCTAATGCTTTCGGTATTGACCCTGGGGTTTCACCTTTACCACCTACAGAAATGGCTGCACCTCCAGTTGTGCCTCCTGTAATGCCTAATCCAGTAGAAGCAGAAATTACACCACCACCAGCACCACCAGTTGTAATACCTGAAGAACCTGAAGAAGCTATTCCTACTGCACCTCCTGAGCCAGCACCAGCACCAGTGCAAGTAGTGGAAGAACCAGCACCAACACCAGCACCACAGCCTGTAGTTGCACCACCGTCTCCAGCTAGAACCCAATTACAGCAAATCACAGCCTTATTAGTTCATGTCCAAAGCGACAGAGAAATTGAATTGCCACCAAGTCTGTCTGTAATTCACATTGGCAAGCCCAATGACCGTATCCCCCCAGATATAGATGTTTCAGGATTTTCTAATTCGGAAATTGTTTCCCGCATCCACGCTGATATTCGCATGGAGGGAGATTCTCACTACATAGAAGATGTCGGCAGTTCTAACGGCACTTACATTAATAATTTGCCCTTATTACCAGGTAACAGACACCGCCTCAGACCAGGCGATCGCATCAGCCTTGGTAAAGGAGATTTAATGACATTCCTCTTTAAACTCGCTTAACTATAGGTATAAAGGATGAGGGGTAGAAGGGTGTAGGTATTTACAGCCCTGAAACCCCTACAACCTAATAACCGTCCAAAATAGTAATAATTACGAATTACGAACTACGAATTAGTATGAGCGAACCAGGAAAAGATTTTTATAAATTATTTACTAACGAAGCTCCGCCAGTGGTTGAACGTATGGAGCTAACTTGGCTAGTAGGCGCAGCGATCGCTACAGCCGTCCTCTGGCAAGTGCCGGGAGGTAATTATATTTTATACCCTTTTAGTATTTTAGCTACGTGGTTTCACGAAATGGGTCACGGGCTGATGGCCTTACTATTAGGGGGAAAGTTTCAGCAATTACAAATTTTTAGTAATGGTTCTGGGGTAGCAACCTATGCTCTCCGTTCGTCATTAGCTCCCCTTGGCCCGTTCTTAGTCGCCGCCGCCGGGCCAATGGGGCCACCACTAGCTGGCGCAGCTTTAATTTTAGCGTCTCGTAATTTTAAAACTGCCTCCTTGAGTCTCAAAATTCTCGGAGGTTTTTTACTAGTTTCTACATTAATTTGGGTACGTTCCCCGTTTGGATTTGTGGCAATTCCTCTATTGGGTTTAATGATTTTAGGCATTGGTTATAAAGCCCCCCAATGGATGCAAGGATTTGCCATCCAATTTTTAGGCGTACAAGCCTGTGTGAGTACCTACCACCAACTAGATTATTTATTTAGCAGCACAGCTGGCCCTTTAGGACTTTCTGATACAGCCCAGATGCAAAAATATTTGTTGTTACCTTATTGGTTTTGGGGTGGATTAATGGCGATCGCATCCTTAATTATTCTCGTACAAAGTCTCCGCATAGCCTATCGTTCCGTATAGTCATTAAAAATCTGACACGAGAAATGCTGATTTGTACACAGGAGACTAACTAAAACCCATTGCATAATTATGAAGGAGGTGGCAACCTCCGACATCGGGGAATTGTTTTATCTTAATTTATGGACATCATCGTCCAGAGCTACCAACAGATACTTGTGATTAGATAATCAGCATGAAATTTCAACTGTTATTCGGCTCTTTATTATCCCAGCTTAAAATACGTCATTGGTGGTTAGGTGCTTTATTGTGGATAGCTTTGGTTGCTCCGGCTCAAGCTTCTGTGATTCTGCGTGTAGCTATTGAGAGGGGAGTCAATCAAACTAAAGTTGGCAGTTCCACAACCGCGATTGTCAAAGACAGTACCGGGCGAACTCTAGGACAATTACCAGCCATGAGTGCTTTTTATGCTCAAGCCGTACCTGGAGGTGTAGCTTTAGATAAATGGCAATCTGGCTTATTTTGGATTGAACCATCAGGGAAAGGATTCGTGTATATTGGCGATCGCTGGTATCGCGGTAGAACTCTAGTTGTCCCCACAGACAAAGGTATCGATGTCGTTAACTGGGTAGATTTAGAAGAATATCTCTACAGCGTTATCGGCGCAGAAATGAGTTCTAGCTGGCCACAAGAAGCCCTCAAAGCTCAGGCGATCGCTGCCCGTACTTATGCACTTTACAAGCGACAAGAACAGCGTAAAAACCCCGTTTATGATTTAGGTGATAGTCCCGATCGCTGGCAAATTTATAAAGGCGTAAGTAGTGAATCTGCCGCCACTTATGGCGCAGTTGATACTACGGCTGGGCAAGTATTAACTTATCAAAATAATCTCATTCTCTCAGTCTTTCATGCTTGTTCGGGAGGACATACCGAAAACGTAGAAGATGTTTGGGGAAATCCCCTGCCTTACCTGCGTGCAGTAGAAGACTACGATCAAAACATCAAAGAATGTAATTGGCAACGCACCTTTTCACCTACGGAAATTAGTACCAGAATCGCTGGGGTGGGCAATGTTCAACAAGTAGTTCCGGAGGCATTTTCGCCTTTTAAGAGTGTAAAAGCTTTAAGAATCGTTGGAGATAAAGGTACAAAGGTACTGCGCGGCGAAGAAGTCCGCACAGCACTCAAACTGAGAAGCACTCGGTTTAATGTCACCAAAGCAGCCGATGGTAATTTTCTACTCCAAGGCTTAGGTTTTGGTCACGGTTTAGGCATGAGCCAATGGGGAGCGTATAATTTAGCCTTACGCGGTGCTAACCACCTCCAAATCCTCGGACATTATTATCGCGGTGTCGCCCTCACACCTATTAAGGCGAAGTAAGTGCTGAGTGCTGAGTGCTGAGTGCTGATTGCTGATTGCTGAGTGCTGAGTGGGCATTGGGGGCATTAGATTCTTCTCCCCCTGCCCTCCTGCTCCCTGCCTACTCCCCACTCCCTTGCTCTAATCGCCTTTGCCATTCTGCGTCAATTTGTGCAGAACGCTCTACTTCTTGTTCCAGTAAGTCAGTTTCAGTGCTGTACACCAAATTTTCATTAGTAATCACTGTTTCCGTGCCGAACTGACGAGCGTAATCAATCTTTTGCTGTAAATCTGGATTGGGATTGGCTAATAGTCTGGCTCTAGAAATGCGATCGCGGTTACGAGTTAAAATCTTGCCATTACGCCACTTGATCCAAAAATAACGAATCAAAGGTACACCTAAAAAACCTATACCATAAGCCAATAAAAGCCAGTAAATTCCTTGGACAAAAGCTACTAGTCCACCTAACTGAGCCGCAACTATACCATCTCTTAATAAACTTCCCAGTACCAAAGCACCCACAAGATTAGCTACACCCAATCCAGCACTAAGCATAATTTGCCCAGAACCAGCCGCACTAAACCGCCAAGGTAATTCCTCTAGGTAGGTTGACACAGATTCCTGCTTTTTATTGCTAGCTCTCACCTGCAATTCTGGGAAATAATATACAATTTGTCCTTCAGAATTAACTTTTGGTTGCCCGTTAAATCGCAACAGCACGGGCAACATATAATCTTCGTACTCCTGTTGATATCCTGCACCCAAATCATCAAGATAAGGCGCAATTTGTTCTGCTGCTATTGCACCCCGATTACTCCGAATCACTGCGGCTATTTCTTGCCAACGGCGTTCTTCTAGACGTGCATTAGGATTTCCATCACCAAACAAAAAGGAAAATACAGCCTCGAAGAAATTCATTTGGCTGTCTTGTTGCCTGCCACGCCGCCGTTGTTCGGGATAATTTTGATGATTGGGGTTAAAGTACCAAAACAAATCAGGAATATAAAAAAATCCCCAACTACTACTGGAATTGCTGCTCCGGTTGTCATTATCACTACTGGAGTTGAGAGCAGTAATAATCACAATGATAGTGATAGTAATTAAAGCAATGGAAGCAATTAGAAAAATCGTGAAGGAAATCCGAATCAAGTAAAACAGAACGCCCCATAGCTTCTGCCACCATTCTTGCAATTTCAGTTTAAAGTATTTATTCCGGAGAATATCTCGAAAATTCCGAGGAAATAAGTAAACAACATCACCAGTTTCTGCTACCTGTAAATGTCCTCCAGCGTCGGTGGCTAAAGCTAGTAATCCTTGGTTAGCTTCTGCTAAGTTCAATCCAGCCTGAGTTGCCACATCTCCAACGGTGACGCGGTAGCCCAGTTTTTCCACAGCTTGCATAACAGTGGGATTGGGAGTCATTGCTCTCCTCTCCTATTGAAATTTATTCGCCTTTCCTTAAGTATAAAGTTTGGTTTTGGGCTAACCACCCACCCATGAATAATTTAGTCGTGAGAATTATTCTGAGGAAACAGGTAGGCGATCGCAGCGTAACCAGACGCAGTGATTAAACTGACCAACAAAGTAGCGAAAATTAGGGTAGACATAGAAGCCAGATGATCCTCTAGTCTTGAGTAAAGTGTTTGTATCCCTTTAACCTAACAGTTGAATATGACGTAGATACAACCAGACTGTGACAATCGTTTGTATCTACGCTAGAGGCAAGCAAAAGCGGAAAATAGAACCTTTTCCTAGTTCACTTTCTACTTGAATTTGACCACCTTGTAATTCAACCAAACGCTTGGAAATAGTTAAACCAATCCCCGTTCCTCCAGAATGGCGATCGCGCGATTGATCAGCTCGCCAAAAACGCTCAAACACATGAGGTAAATCCTCTGGAGAAATACCAATACCTGTATCAATAACTGCTATCCATAGTTTACCTGCTTCCATCCAATCACTGAGAGTAATTGAGCCGTTGGTAGTATAACGCACTGCATTCCCCAACAAATTCACTAAAATCTGTTCAGTGCGATCGATATCTGCTAACACCAGTGGTAATTGTGCGGACAATTCTGAACGCAGCACCGGGCCATCTTCCATTAACTGATCAGTAAATCTCTGTACCAATGAATCTAGTAAAGGATATAAATCTACAGGTTGAATATTAATCGGTAAATAACCAGCTTCTGCCTTAGAAAGTTCTTGTAAATCATTGACCAAACGTTCTAAACGTCTGGTTTCTCTAACCAACCGACGATAAACTTCCGGGGATGCTTCCATCGCCCCATCCGCCAGTTCCTCCAAATAACCACGTACCACAGTTAACGGTGTCCGCAGTTCATGAGTCATATCACCAATTAGTTCTCGTCGTCGTATTTCCACTCCCTCTAAACTATCCGCCATGCGATTAAAACTAGTACCCAGTCGATTGAGTTCGGGAATGTCAGATAAAGGTAATCGTGCTTCTAAATGACCGGCTGCAAACTGTTGAGTGATTTGTTCCATCTCAGTTAATCGCTGCATAATCCGTTGAGAAACCCAGTAACTCAAACCTCCCGCCGCACTAGTACCCACAAACACCGACCAGAGAGTGCTACGCCACCAAGCAATTTCAAATCCCTGCACTAATTCTGTGCGACTATGAACGATATTAAATCCCCTACTTTCTAATGTTTCTAAATGCAAAATGAAAAAACGGGGGGAAGAAACCTTACTAATGATCACAAGGCTAATTAACCCCACTATCATCACTACCAAGTGGGAAACAAACAAGCGCGATGCTAAGGGTAAGGATTTCATTATGTTGAGAAAGTCATGAGTTATGAGTTATGAGTTATGAGTGCTGAGTGAGTCTACCTGTATTTACGCCTTATTTATTACTAATCTACTTTACCAAGCTTGTACTCATTACTCATTACTCATTACTCACTACTCACTACTCAGCACTTTTTAAACCGGGGGGGAATCTTCAAATTTGTAACCAACCCCAACTACAGTTTTAATAAAAGTGGGATTAGCAGGGTCAGTCTCAATTTTTTTACGTAACCTCGCTACATGAGTATCTACCACACGCTCATCACCAAAGAAATTATTTCCCCACAGTTTGTCAATTAGCTGGGTACGATTCCAAACTCGACCCGGATTGCTGACAAAGTTACTTAACAAGTTAAATTCTAGAGTAGTTAAATCTAAGATTTCTGGTGCTTGGGAATTGATCTGGCGGCTGGCAGTGCGTTGGTCTACATCTACTATAAAGTGTTGGGTACGGTTAACCTGAGTTTGTCCCCCTTGACGCAGGCTACGACGCAACAACGCCCTCACTCTAGCTACCAATTCTCTAGGACTAAAGGGTTTCACCATATAGTCATCCGCACCCGTAGATAAACCAATTACCCGATCTATTTCTTCCCCCTTAGCCGTCAGCATGAGAATATAAGGGTCTTTTGCACCAGGTTTTTGACGAATTCTTGCGCAAACTTCCAAACCATCTAATCCAGGAATCATTAAGTCTAGGATAATTAAATCTGGTGATTGCTCTTGAAACATTCGTAAAGCATTGATTCCATCGCGGCTACTGCGACAAGTAAATCCTTCTTTTTCTAATGAATGTTGGATTAACTGAGCAATTTCTGATTCATCCTCAACAATTAAAATATCCATCTTGATTAGAATTTGACCACGCAGAGTTTCTGGATTGTCATTGTACTCTAGTTGTAGGGATGAGGAAACCCAAAATTTGCGTTGCTTTGTTGGATTGCGGATTGCGCTGCATTTAATTCAGCAAAAAACCTACACCATCGCTTTTGAGCTTGATGTAGGTCGTAATTTACTCTAAAAATTGACAATGTGTTCTTTTTCTAGAGATTGGAATTAGACAGTGTTCGATAGCTATACCCCATGTGGGCATCTTTTTGAATATGTTGTTTAATGCTATCGAGGTCAATGAAATAGTCAGCAACATCTATTAAACAGTCGTTTGTCATCGTTCTCAAACTCACGACTTCTACCCGCACGCCTGTACTACTGACAGCATTAACAGCATATGCTAAATCGCCATCTCCACTCACTAAAACCGCAGTATCGTAGTAGGGAGCTAAGGTAATCATATCTACGGCAATTTCTACATTCAAATTGGGTCTTTTGGAGTTATCTGTAACTTGGACTTCTTTTGTCACTACACGATAACCATTACGACGCATCCAAAATAAGAACCCCTGTTGTTTGTCGTTACTCCGAGGACGGTTATTGTTTGGTCGTGAGATATCAATTCCTGTGTAGAAAAATGCCCGCAATAATCGTGAACCTGCGGTTAAATGACAAAGTAATTTGAGATAATCGATTTCAATACCAATTTGTAAAGCAGCATTAAACAGATTGATACCGTCAATAAAAATAGCTACTCGACCACGATTTGAATCACTTGTTACAGCTAAATCATTTCTGGGTTCTCGCTGTCTGGAAATTTCACTTTTATTACCATTTTTTATCTGAATTTTCCCTGACAAATGAGGTTCTTCGGACAGGGGTTTATACATATTGCTTGTTTTGGTAAAACTTGTGTTAGTCATTGATTCCTCTGGATGTTAAATCTTGCAAGGCTGAAGGGTTAATTGACAATAGGTTGCCTGTACTGATAAATCATCAGCAAGGCAAAAAAATATATGCAGTTGCTTGACACAAATACACTCAAATCTTGTTCATTTTTGAGATTCCAAGGTTTAATGACCAAGAGCGTTTAGCTCTTGTTAAGGCAAGTTTTACGAGATATCCCCTCTGTCGATATGCTGCTCTTTTCATACCACTACAGCACATCAACTTGCTACAGAAGTAATTGGACGAAAGCAACTTGCTGTCATGGTCTGTGGCGAAACCATTGGCATCTTATTCCTATTGTACCTCTGTCTTTAAAATTTCTTACATTAAGGCAATATTTATATATTGATGTGGCAAGTTTTAGTAAAAATAATTAATGGTTAAGATTTGAAGATAAAACCAATTAATTTAGATTTTTTTAATATTTTAAGTTTATTTTTTAATGTTAATGATCGCGCATATAAATCGATATTTATCCACTAATTATGAATTATTCATGATATTTTATTAGCCCAGTCTTTTCGAGTAAGCGGGTTGGTTAAATAGTGAAATAATCACAGATAATAGAGGCTATAAAGAAGTCAAAAAAGGAAACCCCAATCACTAATAATTATCTTTTAAAATACCCTAATTGCCAGTTTTGAGTTTGCTTTAGCTGACTTAGATGTCCTTGTAAAATCAGACGCAAAGCAATCCTAGTCTTTAAATATCCTCTTACTAAATAATATCCTGGCTTGGCATCAACATCAGCAATAACAGATTGATTTGCTCGTTGTATTACCCCGCAGCGAGTATTTTCCCCACCAGGTAAATCTAGCCTGAATAGATAATCATATCGATATTCTTGGGGAATCATAAATACAGCGTAAACATTATGCTGTCCCAACCAAGGCTGAAATACTATTTTTTCGGGATGGGTATAATACTTAACTTCTTTGGGTTGAGGAAAAGCCCACGAAGAATGACAACGCACTATAGGCGATCGCTCTGCTATATCTAAAATATAAAATATACCCAAAATACTCACTAAGCTCAGTACAAATAAGATAAAAAATCGTGATTTTAGTGATTTCTTCCCCATTTGTTAGACCATAGACGACTTCATGTTGCTATTTTAGCTAGCTTAGTGCGATGGCGTAACCGCCCGCCGGAAGCGATCGCATAACACACCAGACCTCTTGCATAAATGCTGAAGCTGTCATGTTGAGCGAAGCGAAACATCTCAAAGATTCTACATTTCATTCAGAATGACACATCTCATTTTCGGACTTTTGCCAGAGGTCTACCCATTCTCAACAGTAAACTAGGGGAATATTGCTAAATGTGAAAATTTATACGCGATTAAGGTAGCGATCGCAGCTTGGTTGTTAAATTAGCAAAGAATCTCTAAAATCAAGCAAGTTAGCGGCAATCAACAATGGTATCTACTACTGCACGCTTCTCGGATGTCCAAAACCATTGGGCGCGTCCATTTATTGAAGCCTTGGCGGAAAGACGCATTTTGAATGGCTATCCTAACGGTACTTTTCGCCCCGATAACTCAGTCACTCGCGCTGAGTTTGCAGCTATAGTTGCAGCTGTATTTAACGTTGCTGCAAAGCGTCCATATATCTCCTTTAGTGATGTCCCGGCTAATCATTGGGCGGCTGGTGCAGTTAAAAAAGCTTACGAAACAGGATTTTTAACTGGCTACCCCGATAAAACTTTCGGACTCAATAACAGAATTGCGCGTGGTGATGTCTTAGTCGCTTTGGTGAATGGCTTGGAAATTGCCACTAAGATTAAACTCGATTTATTAGACAAATTACCGCAAATTTATCAAGATACGGCGACTATTCCTAGTTATGGTAGCAATCAAATTGCGATCGCTACTAGTGCAGGTTTAGTCTCTAGCTTTCCCAATATCAAATTACTTAACTACACGATTGCGGCTACTCGTGCTGATGTCGCGGTTATAGTCTATCAAGCCTTAGTTTATCTCGGTAATGCCCAAAAGATTAACTCTACATATCTTGTAGTTCCCCCACCCCCTTCCGCCAGCACTGTCAAAGTTAGTCATCAACGGGAATTTCGGGGTGCATGGCTAACAACAGTTTGGAATAGTGACTGGCCTTCCAAAGCTGGACTACCTGTAGCACAACAACAAGCGGAACTAGTCGAGATTCTCAAGCAACTACAAGAACTGAATTTTAATGCTCTCATTTTACAAGTGCGTCCAGAAGGTGATGCGTTGTATGCTTCCTTTATTGAACCTTGGAGTGCTTGGATAACGGGAACTCAAGGCAAAGCCCCAGAACCATTTTACGATCCATTAGAGTTTGCAATCGCCGAAGCCCACAAACGCAACATCGAAGTTCACGCCTGGTTCAACCCCTACCGCGCCAAAACGAGCATTAAAGGTGCTGCTAACGTTAGTCCCCACATAGCTTTAAGCAATCCAGACGTAGTATATCAATGGGGTAATCAGTTATGGATGGATCCAGGCTCAAAACTCGTTCAAGATAGAGCTTACAACGTAATCATCGATGTTGTCCGCCGCTATAACATAGATGCTATTCACCTCGATGATTATTTTTATCCCTATCCCATCCAAGGTCAATCTTTTCCCGATGATAAAACCTACGCTGCTTATAAATCAGCCGGGGGTAAACTCAGTGTAGAAGACTGGCGGCGAGAAAATGTCAATCAAATGGTATTGCGTCTATCCCAGGGAATTAAAGCTACAAAATCTCATGTAAGATTTGGTATCAGTCCCTTCGGGATTTACCGCCCTGGACAACCACCAGGAATCACTGGTTTAGATGCTTACAATGTATTGTATGCTGATGCTAAAAAATGGTTAGAACAGGGGTGGATTGATTATATCGCCCCGCAATTATATTGGCGGACTGACCAACCTAAACAAAGTTACCCTGCATTACTCAAATGGTGGACAGAAATTAATCTCCAAAAACGACACATTTACACAGGTAATAACATTTCACAATTGGATGGTAAAGCTTGGAAAGATGAAGAGATAGAAAAGCAAGTAAAAATCAGCCGCAGTTTAGTCAAAGATTTATCACTAGGGAACATCTTCTTCAGCATGAGTTCCATTACTGAAAATCGTCAAAGTATCGCTGATAAATTTAAAGGCTCACTTTATGCCACACCTGCCATAGTACCTACAATGTCTTGGCAAAATCAATCTGCACCACCCCCACCCAAAGAACTACAAGTCAACAACCGCAGACTCAATTGGCAACCCGGAGATAATCAACCTGTACGTTCATGGACACTCTACCGTCAAAATGGGGAAACTTGGACGCTACAAAGAATATTATCAGCTGGAACAACTTTCGCCACTGTGCAGGCGGGAACTTACGCTGTGTGTGCAGTAGATAGATTAGCCAATGAAAGCGAGGGTGTAGTAATTACCGTGAGTTAATCAACAAGTTTGTAGTAAGGACTTTAGTCCTTCTAAAATAAGCACTAAAGACTTACTATCAACCCAATTAGCCTTCCATCTATGCAATTTTTGAAAAAAATCTGGCATTTACCCAAAATTATTTATCTAGCGATCGCAATTTTAATTATCAGCTTCTTTTTAATTAATTTAGAAACAGGTGCTGTTGAAATTAGCAGTATCGAATTTATCGGAGAAGCTACTTTACCAAAAGGTTTATCCTTCCAAAAAACTGAAGTTGGAGGCTTATCTGGCATTACCTACGATGCTAAAACAGACCTTTATTATGCAATCTCCGATGACCGTGGACAAAAAGCCCCTGCCCGTTTTTACACTTTTAAAATAGAGCTAAATAAAGGTTATTTGCAAAATGGGGGAGTTATTCCTGTTGGTGTCACCACACTATTAAACGATAACAATCAACCCTTCCCCGCTAATGCAACTGATACAGAAGGTATTGCTGTCACCAGAGATGAAACAGTCTTGATTTCCTCTGAAGGTGATGTTAATAGATTGATTGCACCTTTTATTAAAGAGTTTAACTTAGCTTCTGGTCAAGTCATTCAAACACTACCCATACCACAAAAGTTTTTACCTAACAAAAATGGCAAGCAAGGCATACGTAATAATTTAGCCTTTGAAAGCCTCACCATTACACCTGATAACCAATCGTTGTTTACTGCTACAGAAAATGCTCTCATCCAAGATGGGGTAATAGCTGAACCTAACATTGGTACTTCTTGCCGCATTTTGCAATATAATCTCAATAATAATCAACCAGAAAAAGAGTTCTTTTACCAAACTGAACCAGTAACCAGTTTTTTTAATCCCACAGGTAAATTTGCCAGTGGATTAACTGATTTACTCGCCTTAGATAATCAAGGACATTTTCTCAGTGTAGAACGTTCTTTTACTGGCTTAGGATTTACTGTTTTTTTGTTTCAGTTCTCTTTAGCAGCAGCAAATAATATTAACAATATAGATAGTTTATTAGCAGTCAATACTACAAAAATTAAACCAGTACAAAAAAAATTACTGTTAGATTTAAGAACTCTTGATGTAGCACTAGACAATATAGAAGGTTTAACTCTTGGCCCACAACTACCGAATAAACAACGCCTTTTAATTCTCGTCAGTGATAACAATTTTAATACTATACAACGTACTCAATTTTTAGCTTTTCAACTTAAAATTGAATCACCCATTATGAGTTTATTTCATCGTATTTTTTGGCAAAAGTAAAGATGTGTGAAAATTGAGCTAATTCATCACCTCAGCTTTTCAAATAAATCAGTGTTCTTGGCTCTTAACGAAAAAAAATGATGCAAGTTCCTAAATTAATTTATGATTGTATTGTTAATACTAGTGTAGCACTGTGACACATTACTGCTGAATTATATGCGATTTTATTAATTAAGTAAAATTACTGTGATTTTTATTAAAGTCAATTTAGTTTATTTAGGGATTACGTAAATTTTCTCATATCTTTTGTTTAAACAATATGTTACATAATGTTTAAGGGATTTTGCCGAAGTATGAGCAAAATTCTATGTTAGAACATAAGCTGTTTCTGACAGCAATTTTCAGATTACTTAACTTTATAAATTTAATAAAATCTGAAAAATAACTAATGAACTCTTAAAGTAATTGAAAATTATTTGATAGCGTAAAATTTCCAAATATGGTCAACTCAAGAACAGAGCCAGATGTTTATATTGGAAAATTTTTAAACAATCGCTATTTAATAATAGATTTGATTGGTAAAGGTGGTATGGGACGGGTTTACTTAGCAGAAGATACAGCTAAGGGTGGTAAACAAGTCGCATTAAAAATTCTCATGCTAAGTTTGGCAAATCAACAGTTATCTCAACGCTTTGCCAGAGAAATTTTTATTGGCGCACAATTAGGGCGTAAAAGCAAACATATTGTCAGAGTCTTGAGTTATGGAGTCACTGATGATAAAACTCCCTTTTATGTGATGGAGTATCTTCAAGGTAAAAACCTGAAGCAAATATTGAAAGCTCAAGCATTAACAATCGGAAAATTCTTAGATATTTCTTATCAAATTTGTTTGGGTTTAGAATGCGCTCACCAAGGTATTACCCTAAAAGGTGAGATTTATCCAATTGTACATAGAGATATCAAGCCTGAGAACATATTTCTGACCACAGATACCCAAAAAAATGAGCTTGTCAAAATTCTTGATTTTGGCATTGCTAAATTTTTGACAGAACGCAGTGGGATGACACTAACAGATTCTTTTATTGGCAGTTTACCCTACTGCTCTCCAGAACATATGGAAGGACGCAAATTACTTGATGTCCGTTCTGATATCTATAGTTTGGGAGTATTAATGTTTGAAATGTTAACAGCAAAACATCCATTTCAAACACAAAGTAACTCCTTTGGTAATTGGTATCAAGCTCATCGTTTTCAAACTCCACCTGCATTGACAGAAGTTGATACTCAATTAAAAATTCCGCAGGAATTACAAGAATTAGTGATGAATTGTTTAGCTAAAGAAGTAGGTGATCGCCCACAAAATATTCATCAAATATTACAAGTCCTAGAGCAATTTAAAAACAAAATTGAGACAAATGTTGGCAATAGTGATGTGTGGGAAAGCTTACCTACAGTACAGTTAGTACCTGTGACTTCCATCTCAGAAAAAGAATGTTTACAAAAAACATGGCCTAAAAATAAACCGATTCAGACAATTGGGTTTCCTCATCTACTACATACTACTCAAGGTATTATTCCTACATACTGGGCAATGTTACCTAAACAAGAAATTGTTAGCTTTTTAAGTAGAAATCATAGCACTGAATTTATGCAACAAATATCAGCTTATCCGATGATATTATGGGTAACAGTGTTATATGATTCCCAACTATCTCTAATTCGCTGGTTATCATCTTTTATAGATTTAAACGGAAATAAAGGACAAAAATTAGTCCAAACCCTGGCAGATACTGGATATTATCATTTACTATTTTTCGCCCTAGAAGAGCCTAATAATTGCGCTCATGTCATTACTTTAACACTCAATGCTAAACAGCGTCAGCAATTATTAAATTGCTTGAAGTTTACTCAAAATGCGCAAGGAACTGCATCAATTAAATCTGAAGAAGCTAAGGCTATACTCAGAGTAGAATATGAAAAAATTAAATTAGAAATCATGCAAAATTTAGTGGCTAACAAATCAATTGATAGATTTTATTTAAAAAATTGGTTGGCTCAAATAATTGAAAATTTTATGCAATTGTTTAGGTATAAAAACAATAAATGATTTTTATATATATTTTGAAGATAAGGGTGATATTAGAGGTTACATAAAGTGAATCAAAGTACATTTGCATCTCCAAAAAATACAGGACTGATTGTTAACCGTTATCAATTGAAGAAATTAATTGGTAGCGGTGGGATGGGGGAAGTTTTTTTAGCCACTGATATGCTTCTAGGAGGGACACCAGTTGCGATCAAATTTCTGACACAAACTGTATCTGATGCCAAAATTCAAAAAGACTTTCTTCGTGAAGCATTGATGAGTGCAGCCTTGAGCCAAAAAAGCCTCCATATTATCAGAGCTTACGATTATGGTGTCAGTGAGAAAGGGAAACCATTTTATGTCATGGAATATCTCAATGGTAAGAGTTTAAAAGACTTAACTCCCTTACCATTCCCTAGATTTTTAAATCTGACGCGTCAAATTTGTTTAGGTTTACAGTGCGCTCATGAAGGAATTCAAATTGATGGTAAGATTTGTCCTTTAGTTCATCGAGATATTAAACCAGCAAATATATTAGTTGTGCCAGATCCTATATTAGGTCAGTTAGTAAAGATTCTCGATTTTGGCATTGCAAAATTTTTAAATTATACAGCTACACTTAGCACTAACAAAGGATTTCATGGCACTTTACCCTACTCTTCGCCTGAGCAACTAGAAGGGGAAAAATCAGATAGTCGCTCTGATATTTATAGCTTGGGTGTGATGATGTTTGAGATGCTCACTGGTGTTAAACCTTGGCAGCCAGAAACAGATTTATTTGGTGCTTGGTATAAAGCTCATCACTTTGAAAACCCGCGAACAATAGCAGAAGTTAGCCCACAACTAAAAATACCACAAAAGATCAATAATTTAATTATGGCTTGTTTAGCTAAAAAAGCTAGCGATCGCCCCCAAGATGTTCGAGAAGTCTTGCAAGTCTTAGACAGCATAGAACAATCCCAATGTGCCAATATACCTATTATTTTAACCCCTAGAAGCACACCTCGAATTCCTCTGGATTCTCAATTCTTTTTAGCAGTCGAAAAAAACTTTCAACAATTTACTTGGCCTAAAAATAAACCTATACAAAAAATCGTTTTTCCCCAACTACTGACTACTACTCAGGGAACTGCGGTAACATTATTATTAATGTTGCCAGAAACAGAAATTCAACAGCAAAAAAATTCAAAACTAAACAACCGTTTTATTTTTGTTACATCACCCCATCCTATGCTGTTGTGGGTAACACTACTCTACGTTCAAGCATTTGGGGCTAAGTGGCTACCATGCTACCTAGATATGCAGAATCCCTACAACCGTCGTCTAGTGTCATTGTTAGCTGACCATGACAGTTATCCTCTGATGTGCTTTACCCTAGAACCACCCAACAAATGCACCCAAGTTCTTACAGGCCACATTGATATCAGCCAAAGGCAAAAGCTGAAAGTTTGGGTAGAACAAAGTCAAAAACTTCCCCCCACTACTCAACCCCAGTTGAGTAAAAATCTTCTCAAACAACAGTATAAGCAATTGCAGTCTCAGATGCTAGAGAAAATAGGTGATAGGTGATAGGTGACAGGGGACAGGGGACAGCAGGGGAAGAAAAATACAATGCAATGCCCAAGGCCCAATCATGAATAAAAAATTTACCAAATTTAGCTTGACAAATCCTTTTATCTTAGTCATAATAGGGAAGTTGCCAATTAAGGGACTGTAGTTCAATTGGTTAGAGCACCGCCCTGTCACGGCGGAAGTTGCGGGTTCGAGCCCCGTCAGTCCCGTTAAGATGTTTCGATTTATCAGTAACTGGTGCTGGGTTTAATCCACTCGGAGTCAGCCGTCTTGAGTATAGAGTTAAAATTATTACTCAGCACTCATAACTCACCACTCAGCACTTGTTATAGTAATCATTGCTTTGCGAAAGAGAGAACTATTGTGACTGTCAGAGTCCGAATTGCACCTAGTCCCACTGGGAATCTACATATTGGTACAGCTAGAACAGCTGTATTTAACTGGTTGTTTGCTCGTCACCACGGCGGGACGTTTATTTTGCGAATTGAAGATACAGACCTAGAGCGATCGCGTCCTGAATATACAGAAAATATTCTGGAAGGATTACGTTGGTTGGGACTCAACTGGGATGAAGGGCCATTCTTTCAATCCCAACGTCTAGACCTGTACAAACAAGCAGTACAAAAACTCCTCGATCAAGGTTTAGCCTATCGCTGCTACACCACGTCCGAAGAACTCGAAGCCTTACGAGAAACGCAAAAAGCTAAAGGTGAAGCCCCTCGCTACGACAACCGCCATCGTCACCTCACGCCAGAACAAGAAGCGGAATTACAAGCCCAAGGGCGTAGTTTTGTGATTCGTTTTAAAATTGAGGATGGCCGGGAAATTGTCTGGAATGACCTAGTAAGGGACAAAATGGTCTGGCGCGGTAGTGATTTAGGTGGTGATATGGTCATCGCCCGCGCTTCTGAGGAAGGTATTGGTCAACCTCTATACAATTTTGTGGTTGTAGTGGATGACATTGATATGCAAATCAGTCATGTGATTCGAGGGGAAGACCACATCGCCAACACAGCCAAGCAGATTCTACTTTATGAAGCATTGGGGGGAAAAATTCCTGAATTTGCCCATACGCCCCTGATTTTAAACATGGAGGGACGGAAACTTTCCAAGCGGGATGGGGTGACATCCATCTCTGACTTTCAGCGAATGGGCTTTACATCGGCAGGTTTGGTTAACTACATGACCTTGTTGGGTTGGTCGCCACCAGATTCTACACAAGAAATATTTACATTAGAATCAGCCGCCAAAGAGTTTAGTTTTGAGCGCGTCAATAAAGCCGGGGCGAAATTTGACTGGGCAAAACTTGATTGGTTGAATAGTCAATATCTCCACAATATGTCAGTAGACCAGCTTACGGATTTAATTATCCCCTATTGGGAAGCGGCTGGATATCAATTTGATAGCGGACGAGACCGAGCTTGGTTAGAAAAGTTAGTAGGGTTACTTAGTGCTAGCTTGACGCGGTTAACCGATGCTGTAGACATGAGTAAACTGTTTTTTGGCGAGACAGTGGAATACAGCGAAGAGGGTAGCCAGCAATTACAGCAAGCAGGCTGTAGTGATGTTTTGCAAGGAATTATCACCGCCTTGGAAAATCAATCCCAACTTACAGAAGCTGTTGCCCAGGACATAATAAAACAAGTGGTGAAAGGCCAAAACGTCAAAAAAGGCTTAGTTATGCGATCGCTCCGCGCTGCGCTAACTGGAGACGTACACGGCCCCGACCTCATCCAATCTTGGTTACTCCTCAATCAGATTGGTTTAGACAAACCGCGTTTGCATCAGGCAAATTTAAGTAAAGGGGTTTAGGGGAGAAAAGGGAGACAAGGGAGACAAGGGAGACAAGGGAGATTTTTACTGAGTCCCCAGTCCCCAGTCCCCAGTTATTTAATTTGGAATTTTGAATTGATTTCTCCCCAATCCCTAAAATTGCATAGTCAATTCCTCTCAAACTGGGAACATAGGCTGTAAAATTCATGTCTTTCCAAACACTGAGATACTTATAGAATCACTATGTCGAAAACAACGCTAAATGAAGGGATTCGATTCTCTTTAATGATAGTTACGCTTGGCGTTATATCGGCACTGCCAAGCGGTGGCACAGCCCAAGAAACCCCTCCCATATTTGGAGATATCACTATCAGTCAAAAATTTTCTCCAGACCCCCTCACAGTCCGGGGTATGAGTGGCGGCTTAGTAGCAGGAGACAAAATTGCTGGTATAGTTGACACCTCTACTGGGCCATGTACTGGATTTGTAGATAAAGCACCAGACCACACTATTAAATTAACCAATAAATTTGACTACCTAAAACTGCAAATACAAGCACCCCAAGACACTACTATCATTGTCAAAGGGCCTGGCGGGACTTGGTGCAACGACGATTTAGATGGCAAACATCCCGGCATAGTTGGTGAATGGCTACCTGGAGATTACCAAGTTTGGATCGGTTCTTACGACAAAGATAAATATTTTCCTTATACGTTACAAGTTACAGAAGTTAAGTAGGGAATTGGGCATGGGGAATTGGGAATAGTATTTTTCTCACCCTGCTCCCCCTGCTTTCTTGTCCCCTATCCCCAATCCCCTCCTATGATCGCCATGTTGTATTAGAATTAAGTTAAATTTAATTAAGATTCTTATCGGCATCTCAGATTTCACTTGAGCAGTTACAGCTTTGTGGTAATGCCTGATTAGATATCAAATTAAACAAAATGGAGTTATAAACATCCGTTTTACAACTATCTAGTGACGACAGTTGCTAGAAATAACTAAATGTAAATTGGCATCTAGAGGCAAATTAAAATGAAATTCTCTTGGAGAGTCCTCGTACTCTGGACATTGCCTGCTTTGGTAATTGGCTTTTTCTTCTGGCAAGGCGCGTTTGCAGGCAATCCTGCTGACATGAGCAGAAATGCTGCTAATACGCGCATGACCTATGGCCGCTTTCTGGAATACTTAGACGCTGGTCGAGTTAACAATGTCGATCTGTATGAAGGCGGCAGAACAGCGATTATTGAAGCCAGTGACCAAGATATCGAAAATCGTGTGCAACGCTGGCGGGTAGATTTGCCAATTAATGCGCCTGAGTTAATCAGTAAGCTTAAAGAAAAACAAGTTAGTTTTGATGCTCATCCCATGCGTAATGATGGGGCTATCTGGGGACTTTTAGGTAATCTGATTTTCCCAATCTTATTGATTACTGGATTGTTCTTTTTGTTCCGTCGCTCCAATAATATGCCTGGCGGACCTGGACAAGCCATGAACTTTGGTAAATCCAAAGCGCGTTTCCAAATGGAAGCCAAAACTGGGGTGAAATTTGATGATGTAGCTGGTATTGAAGAAGCTAAAGAAGAATTACAAGAAGTTGTTACCTTCTTAAAACAGCCAGAAAGATTTACAGCTGTTGGCGCACGCATTCCTAAAGGGGTGCTGTTGGTAGGCCCTCCAGGTACAGGTAAAACTTTACTAGCAAAAGCGATCGCTGGTGAAGCTGGTGTTCCTTTCTTCAGTATTTCCGGTTCGGAGTTTGTAGAAATGTTCGTGGGTGTGGGTGCTTCCCGCGTCCGTGACTTGTTCAAAAAAGCTAAAGATAACGCTCCTTGTATCATCTTCATCGATGAAATTGATGCTGTTGGTAGACAACGGGGTGCTGGTATCGGTGGCGGTAATGATGAGAGAGAACAAACTCTTAACCAGTTACTCACCGAGATGGATGGGTTTGAAGGTAACACAGGCATCATTATTATTGCTGCTACCAACCGTCCTGATGTATTAGATGCGGCTTTACTGCGTCCTGGTCGATTTGACAGACAAGTCACCGTTGATGCGCCAGACATTAAAGGACGCTTGGAAATTCTACAAGTCCACGCTCGTAACAAGAAACTTGACCCCAGCGTATCATTAGAAGCGATCGCGCGTCGCACACCAGGATTCACTGGTGCAGATTTAGCTAACCTGCTGAATGAAGCCGCTATTCTCACAGCCAGAAGACGCAAAGAAGGCATTACCCTGGGTGAGATTGACGATGCAGTAGATAGGGTTGTCGCCGGGATGGAAGGTACACCATTGGTAGACAGCAAGAGCAAACGCTTGATTGCTTACCATGAAGTCGGACACGCTTTGGTAGGGACTTTATTAAAAGACCATGACCAAGTGCAGAAAGTCACCCTGATTCCTCGTGGACAAGCACAAGGTTTAACTTGGTTTACCCCCAACGAAGAACAAGGCTTAATTTCCCGTTCTCAACTCAAAGCCAGAATTACTGGTGCTTTGGGTGGTCGTGCAGCCGAATACATAATTTTCGGTGCGGCGGAAGTGACCACGGGTGCAGGCGGAGACTTACAACAAGTAACTGGTATGGCTCGCCAAATGGTGACACGCTTCGGGATGTCTAATTTAGGCCCTCTGTCCTTGGAAAGCCAACAAGGGGAAGTTTTCCTAGGTCGTGACTGGATGACCCGTTCTGATTATTCCGAATCAATTGCGGCTCGGATTGATTCTCAAGTGCGGGAAATTGTTGAACAGTGCTATGAAAACGCTAAGAAGATTATGCGGGAAAATCGCGCTGTTACCGATCGCCTAGTTGATTTGCTGATTGAAAAAGAAACCATTGACGGTGATGAGTTCCGTCAAATTGTCGCTGAGTACACTGATGTACCTGAAAAAGTCCAGTTTGTTCCACAACTGTAGTTATTAAATCAGTAAACAGTTATCAGGCTTTCTTCTGCTGATAACTGGTAACTGCTCACTGATAACTTTGAACGGGGATAGTCAAACTACCCCCGTTTTTTTATTGACCCTATCTCAAAGGGGTATATATATCTTCAGAGTCGGCATTGAGATAAGGACATTGCAATTCAATATTTAATGCAGAGAACTGTTGCAAAATAGATGTCATCTTACCTGATGGTGTAGTAATACCTTGCTGCCAAGCTGCTAGCAAACCATTAGCGACAATTTGACAACGGTGTGTACCGAAACTCTCATTTTCAGTAAATCTATGCTTTGGTTCTTCGGCGATCGCTAAACCTGGTGCTATGGGCTTAGTAAATAGGGGTACTTGCTCCCGAAAATGGGCTTCATGCTTTCTATAAAGCGTCTCTAAGACTGGCTGAACCTGTTCATAACTATTTTTGTCAAAATACAGAACTGCTGAGTCGTAACGCTCATAATCGGCAGGGTTATATAAAGCTTTAAAGGTAAATTCTAGAGATATTGCATTGAGTTGTGTTGTCAAACTATCCATGACTGCAACTGCACCATCTGGAGTGACATTAAAGTAGACACGCACCAGAGTTTGACCCTGTGTTTGATGATGTCGTGATGCACCTGCATCAGCAACTGCCATATAAAACCCGCTTTGCACGAGGTTTTTAGGTAATTTGATAGAAATTAAGTTCCCTAAGTTAACAGGTGTTTGCAGTGCATCTTGTTCTACATACAATGTTAAACCATCTCGATGAACTGCTATAGCACCGTCTATTTCTTCTCTGACTACCAGCCAAGCATGACTCCAGTAGCCTTGACCTCTATTATTTTCATGTAGGCGATCATAAAAAGCTAAGTCTACACCTAAAAAGGTGTTGTTCTCTAGATTTTGGTTGACTGCTAAATTAGATATCTCTGCATCTGATGCCAAAACACTTTTTAAAGAGCCATTGTAATAGATGCCGTAGAGAAAACTACGCAACTGCTGACTCAAATACTTATTCTGTAAATCTGATGATAATTTTTTAAAGCGGGAGACTGAAGACTCCGGTAATTCTAGGGGTTTATAGTTGGGATGCTTAATACAATACTGGGATTGGATTTCAACATTATGAATGATGTCTTGCAATGATAGTTGCAGTGATTCTGAGATATCTGACAATTGGACAGAATCTAATAATTGCATAGATATTGACCTGTGAATGAGGAGATAGACAAAAAATTGTAGGTTGAGTTAAGCGATAGATAAACTCTCAGGATGGAAATCTGTTGCTTCCACGCCAAAAATGGTGGGGATAGATGCTTCTGGACGACACAACAAACTCTTGGCGACTTGCAGCATACAAATACCGACATTCCCAAAGGTTTTTTCATACTGGAGTCGAGCTTGAATAGCGGTAATTAAGGCTAAACCACAAAATTGCATCACCCGTTGTAAGAAATCGGGACGATGTTCTAGGATTTCTGGAAAATGAGTTAAGTAAGCAGTTACCAACTCTCGCAATGAAGGTTGGAGAACATACAAGGGTGTAGCTGCTAGACGTAAAGACTCATCAATGGTGATAGATTTGCCTGTCACCATGCTGTATAACCACATTTGCAGGTAGCTGGCGATGACTGTTCCCAAATCATTAGCGGGATCTCCCCAGTTACCACGTTCCCAGTCAATCAAGCGGATAATTTTCTCCTCAGGGGCGGCTTCCCAATCTAGGGAAACTAGAATATTGTTTAGCTTGAGATCATTATGGGTGAGACAACACGGAGTTAAGGAATTAATTAATTCTGCGATCGCCTGACCTAAACTGTCATAACGTTGATATAAGGCAAAAAATCTCAGCCCATCAGCAGGAACTTTACCAAATATTTCTGGAGTTAGTCTATCTAATCCACGATTGAGATTAGACTTTCTTTGGTGAGTAGTATTATCAATAGTATGTTGGAAAAACTCTCGATAACCTTCATTGTTAATTGAGACGCGATGAATTGAGGCTAAAGTATGGCCAATTGCTCTGGCAATTTTAATGGGAAATAAATTCAGATTTTCTTTAGCATAAAAATCCATTAAATCTCGATAATTATCAAGATAATTGAAAATAAGAATAGAATTTTCCCAACTAAAATGTACTACCTCTGATAAATTGGCACGGATGTAGCTAAGTTCTGGAAAATGCCGTAAAAAATCATGAATCTGCCATTCCAGCAAAAACTCGCCAGCCGTTTTTCCTTCTGGGTTATGGCGTTCTTGCTTAACCAGCAGTTTCCTCCCTTCTGGAAAGTTAATTAGTAGATTAAAGTTTTTGGCTGCCTTTAGTTCAACTTTGCTGAATGACTGTTCATCAGGAGTACACAATTTAAGAGAATTTAGATATTCAAATACGTTTTGAGAACTGAGGATAAATGGTGGCATAGTCTTAGATGATTGACAACATTAATAACGATTCATGTTAAGAATAATATTGAATCTATATTAGATAATTTAGGAGAATATTCAATGATATTTGATAGGATTAATCCTGATATAGTTCATTTTGTACTAGAAACAATATATGATTTTACTAATTCTACAATGCTATCAATTGCCAATATTATGACTACAAACTCAAAAATCGTTTCTGTAAATTGCGATATCTTGTTAAGATCATATTTATCACCACCATATATTAATTTAGAATCCTCCTCATCTAGATCAGTCAGAAAATTTTTTGAATCAGTAGAGTACAATTCATAAATAATGATTCTTGCCATTTTCTGTATGCCTAAAAAAATGTCTCTTACTTAATGAAAGATAAATTTTAAAACTGCATATATACTCAAGCTTAATTAGAAAATAATATTCAGAATTATAGATATTCAAATTTGTGTTGAATAAGATGCAGGCGATTAAACTTTACATCGCTTAATCGCTCATGCCACAATTGCACTAGAGCTATTTAGCTCAGGAGTCACTTAGCAAGAAATTGAAAATTAGTAGTAACCACCATCAGCAGAACTAAAAGACCTAGCTAAATGTCCAATGCCATCAATACCATAGGTGATAACGCCAAACTCAAATCCTTTTTCAGCTAAACCTAAAACACCATTTGTAGTATTAGAATAGTT
>NZ_JAYGGZ010000041.1:0-4572 GCF_034931465.1 Anabaena sp. UHCC 0399
TGCTTTGAGATGTTTTTCATGATAGAAATATGAGCAGTTATCTATTTTATTTATACTATTTTATCATAACCACTCTAGGAGAGCCAGAAAGTTCAAAGATTTTTATCTTTAAATTACATAAATATTGAAGAAATTTGGTTCCCAATTATTAAAAGCTGGTTAGAGATATATTTTCCCTTAAATGAAGTTATTTATTTAGTAATTGACCGGACTAATTGGGTAAAAGGATATCTTCTTCCATTACAATTCTGCCTAGCTTTTGGTATTCTCGTCGAATAGCTTGGAGCAGGTGAGCCATAGTGATAACTTTACCATCGTCTGCTGCTAAGAAAGCTGCTGCTAGAGCAATATTCCGAATATTAGCGCCTGCAATCTCAAAGCGGCGCGCTAGGAAATCTAAGTTTAAGTCCGAACTGCAAGGTGTTGTATCGATCCAAACCTTTTCCCAAATTTGGCGGCGTTGCTTTTCATTTGGGAAGGGAAACTCGATAATGAAACGCAGTCGTCGGCTAAAGGCATCGTCAATATTACTGCGGAGGTTGCTAGTAAGAATTACTACACCTTCATACTCTTCCATTTTTTGCAGCAGGTAGCCAGTTTCGATGTTAGCATAACGGTCGTGAGCATCTTTGACTTCAGAACGTTTGCCAAATAATGCATCCGCTTCATCAAATAAAAGTATGGCGTTGGAGTTAGCCGCAGCGGTAAAAATCCGGTTGAGGTTTTTCTCAGTTTCACCGATGTATTTGCTGACAATTTGTGATAAGTCAATTTTATAAAGGTCAAGTTGCAATTCGTGAGCTATGACTTCAGCCGCCATTGTTTTACCTGTTCCGGGTGTCCCAGAAAAGAGCACATTCAAGCCTTTGCCGAGAGATAGTTTGCGGTCAAATCCCCATTCTTCATGTACGAGATTTCGATATTTGGTTTGATTGCAGATTTCTCTGAGTAGGGTTTGATGCTCATCTGGTAGGATAATATCATCCCAAGTATATTGAGGCTCTATTTTCCGTGTTAGTGCAGTCAAATCGTGACCGGATTGGGCGCGGGCAGATGCAAATAATAATCCAGTACGGGGAGTATTTTTCTCTGCTGCTGCTTGCCAACGAACTGCATTGCAAGTATTTTTGACGCTACTGGTAATTTGGTGGGGAGTGAGACGGAAGCGGTCTGCTAGCGCATCTAATTCTGTGGAATCGATGGAGATGCCTGCTGTTGTCAGTTGAGTTTGCCAGCAGATTCGACGCTGGGCAAAGTTAGGAACGGGAAACAGTACGGCGATTATTTCAACGGGAACAGCAGCATTAGGTATCCAGGGTTCAATGCCAGCTAGGATGGTAATGCTCCTGTGTTGTGCGATCGCTCTCATTAAGTCTTCATACAGAATAGCCTGGTCGTTTGGCAAGGTATCCAGTCCATCTAGATAAAGCAATGCATTTTGAAACCAAGCTTCGCGGCATATCAGGTTTAAAGTAGCTGCAAAATTAGATTTGTTGTCGGCAATTTTGGCTAAATCTGCTGATAGCAAAGGAGCTTTGATTGCTGCTGCTAAGGCTTCTGCGGTGAGATGTTTGCTGAGTTTATCTGAGCCTTGAAAATAGAGTTGTAGCGGTTTTTGTGCTTGCCAATCTTCGCTAATTAAAGTTGCTAAAGCTTGTTTGATTTCCGCATTTAAATATAAATCGTTGAGGGAAGTATTAGGATAGATTAGTTGGCAAAAAGTTGCTAGTCGCTCGTCTAATCCGGGTTGTTGTAATAAAAAGCGAATTACTTGGTCATCAAGATGCAATTCGCGGGCGAGAAGGGTTGATTTGCTGCGATCGTTTTCGGAAATCAGGTGCAATAAATTATGCCGAATCAGCGGTGCATCAGCCGAAAAATGGCTGCGTCGCCCTAATTTATCTGCGGCGGAAGCACAAAGTAGGTTGAGGGCTAGATCGACGCTGGGGCGTTTGCACCTGACATCATCTTGGAGATAGGCGTAAAGGCGTTCGTAGCGGCGATCGAGTTCTATGGCGAGGGCGATCGCAATTATATCTATGTCAAAATCAGATAGCCCAAAGGTCTGGATTAACCATGCTAAGGGCGAGTCTTCTGTGATTAAATCGGTAATCGATTCGGTGGGTGGTTGTGGATTGAGTTGAAATACAGGTACGGCTGGTTTTTGTTGCAGCAACCGTTCTACGTCTTCGGGGTTAACGTGCATCCCGCGATAGGGATCGGTGGCGGCTTCTGTGCCATAGACGAGTTGGGCGCTGGCGATCGCACCTTCTAGGAGTTGGTCTAGGCGCTGCAATAGGGGTAGTAAGTTGTTGAGTGCAGAATTAGGCGCGATCGCTTCTGTTGTGTCAATCATTGTTTCGGTTTGTAAACGCCAATTTACTGGTTATGCGTAGGCGTAGCCCGCAGCAGGCATCGCTATCATACTCTAAGCGCAATCGCCTTTTTGGTTTTACTCAAGTGTTGGCGTTTCATCTGGTAAGGTTGTAGTTTTGAAATGGTACTAGAGTATCAGACGATCGCTTTTCCCTACCCCATAGGTGCGCTCGAATCTCCGATCAAATATAAGTGTGCCTCTGCTTATTTAAAAGTTTCAGACTATTATCTGGCGAGATTTACAGAAGCGGGATAATTAATTAAAATCTACCTTTTATGGTTTGTATTTTTCATTTAAAATGATGTCCATTTGGGGCGATTCCTGCTCAATGTCGAAAGCATTCACAAAATCGTAAAACTGCTTCGATGGTATGACATTGTGCTTTTCTACATAGTGTTTAAATCCGACTGGCCATCTTACCAAAATTAGATCGTCTGTGCCTGGAGGACGATACTTGATCTGATACTCTGTGTGACCAATGCCTGGCTTCCCTTTACAAAGCCGACAAGGTGCTTCTTCGTTAGTTTTATCGCTGCCTTCTCCAAACACATAAAAGTTATATCTAATTTCACCTGAGTCCAACTCCTGATCGCCGATGTTTTTATATTTTTCGATTATCGATTCGATATCTTTAAGTTTTGCTAACCAATCATCTTGTCCGGACCACTTCTTCTTATGCTCTTGTGGTTTTTCTGGATAACCGCTATCCTGGACCTTGCCACCTTTTTTGAGCAGTCCTTTATAGTATCCTTCGGTATATTTATCTGTATCACGATTTCTTTTTTTTTCCTCATAGTTCATCCCACTTTTGTCAAAGTTTGGTTCCTTCAAAGTGGAGTCCTGGTTACCTGTGAATGGAATAATCTGTACGTCTGGTTTTTTCTTTTTCTTCTTAAATAAATCCCACCAACGTACACACTGCACTGGGTAGTTTCCGATCTGTCTTTTCGCTGTTGTTTTCCCACCCACAGATATCAATGACTCGCCCTGTGGTGCTTTCGCGCCCATCACATCTGCTTCCTTCTCCAAACCTTCATCATCATTAATTCCCACACCCTTCGTTTGTATCGTTGGCTTCACCCTTCCCTGCTTCTGCTGAACAACGTGCCAAGCTTCATGGGGTAAATGCTGTTCCTGTCCTGGCGCTACGTGAATATCTGTCCCCTGAGTGTATGCTAACGCCTGCAACTCGGCGGTTTTCGAGGAATTGTAGTGAACCCTCACATCATCCATCGCCATCCCAGAGAGCTTTTCTATCCCAGCTTTGAGTTGATCTGGGAGTCCGGTTTTGTTTTCTGGTTGTACTTCAGACACACTGGCACTATCAGCTTCTTTCGCTAATTTTGTTTGTAGTGGAGTCGGCGATTCTCTTTCAGAGACGCTTCGTGATCGCAATTCACCAGACAAACCTCTAAACATCGGTTTAGTTTGTACAGTGGGTTGATTTGCCAGCAGTTGGTTTACTGCTCGATTACCGATCGCACTTTGCAATTCTTCAATGGGATGAGGAGAATGTCGGGCGATCGCATTACTTTGAGATTGAGGAGAAGCGATACCTTCTCTTCGAGACGCTACGCGAACGGTAAGCTGCGCTAACGCATTTTTGCCTTGGCTTAGGTGTTGGCGTTCCATAAAATTTTCTGCCTGTTGCTCAATTAGCTGATTTACCGTGCGATCGCTTCTGTTGTATTAACCATTGTTTCGGTCTTTATTACGCCAATTTACTGGTTATGCGTAGGCGTAGCCCACCGCAGGCATCGCTGTCATATCCAAGTGCGATCGCATATTTGGTTTTACTCTGATGTTGGCATTCCATAAAATTTTCCTCCACAACTAGGTATGAAATGTATGATCGCTATCCGATCCAAAAGCGATAGCATTTTTTGTTTTTGTGAAATTAGGCAATCGCATAACGATCAAGACAGTCATTTGTATATTAAGAGCAGTGATCGCACTCACTCGATATAGATCGACCAAAGTTCACACTATGCTTTTAGCATCAAAATTTTCTCTATAAAGTCGTGAGACAGTCCTTGTTGGTGCAACTTATAATGCATCTGTTGTTGGCTGAGACCTTGGCTTACCATGTTATCGATCTGTATTTGTAGAGAAGCCTGTTCATTCTCACCACCATTCCATAGGCCTAATGTTTTTGCTTCCTCAAAATTAATTCCTTGTACGGTTGCCAGCAAATT
>NZ_JAYGGZ010000041.1:4706-64971 GCF_034931465.1 Anabaena sp. UHCC 0399
TTTTAGATCCTAAAAGGTTAGGGTTGACATATCCTATATATTCATCTTTTAAAGGAGAACGCTTATAAAGGTTTGGTACATATTCATAGTCGCCTTCATAGTCGCCTTGTTCCGCTTTTCCTCCCTCAGCCGCGATCCCACTCCCTGTTTGTGTCTGCCGCTTTGCTCGCTGTTTTATCTTCTCGTGGATTGCTGGATAATTCATTAGCTTGCTGATGAGCTTTGTGATGGACGATGCTAATATTCCATACAATCTATTCAGTGTTGCCACATCTTGTTCTAAGTCTTCTAGGGTTGTACGTTGCTTGTCGCTGGCCTTGAATTCGATAATTTTTTGCTCAATCTCAGAATTGTGTGCCAATGTCCCGGTTTCATCAAACAACGCTTCTTTAAGATTTCTAACCTCTGTTACCATATTCAGGAGATATCGATAGCTCTTCCAGAACGTATAAATGTCTTCATATAGCGTTTGGGTCTGCGCGATCAGCGCCTCTTTGATAGATTTTTTATCTTTGCTCACGATCACTTTGCGAGATGTAATAGGTGGGTTCCAAAGAGCGGAGTTGTGAATTCCTATCCCTTTCGTCACGAATTTGTCAATGTCTTCCCTTAGCTCTGATATACTGAATAGGTCTCTTTGGAGACAGTTTATCTCCAAACACATCATCTTCAGATATTTGACAAGGTAATTCGTCTCGTCTGTTAACTGTTTCAATCTTTCGAGATCAGTCTTGCTGCCTTTACACTGTATAGTTCGCCCCTTAGCGGTATGAGATGTGGGTTGACCTCTTTGCCCTAGATGAAGAAACCAAGTACTTGCTGCACCGACCACCTGCACTTGTTCTCCTTGCAATGCTTTTGCTCCCATCATGTCAGCTTCATGTTCCAAACCTTTATCATCATTAATTTGTATTCCCTTCATCTGTATCGTTGGTTTTACCCTTCCCTGCTTCTGCTGCACAATGTGCCATGCTTCATGGGGTAAATGCGTTTCCTGCCCCGGCGCTACATGAATATCTGTCCCTTGAGTGTATGCTAATGCTTGTAACTGGGAGGGTTTAGAGGAATTGTAGTGAACCCTCACATCATCCATCGCTAGCCCAGAAAAGTTTTCTATTCCAGCTTTGAGTCGATCTGGTAGTCCAGTTTTATTTTCTGGTTGTACTTCAGACACGCTGGTACTATCAGCTTGCTTTGCTGGTTTAGCTTGTAGTGGACTAGGCGATTCTCTTTCAGAGACGCTTCGCGATCGCAATTCACTAGACAAACCCCGAAACATCGGTTTAGTTTGTACAGTCGGTTGATTTGTCAGCAGTTGGTTTACTGCGCGATTGCCGATCGCACTTTGCAATTCTTCAATCGGGTGAGTAGAATTTCGAGCGATACCTTCTCTTCGAGACGCTACGCGAACGGTAAGCTGCGCTAACGCACTTTCTCTATTACTCGAAGCGATAACATTTTTAGTTTGCCTCAGATTTTGTTGTTTCATAATATTGACCTTTTGTCAAGATCCAAAAATGGATTCTTAGCGCGATCGCATTTTGGGTTTCGCTCCATCAGCGATCACTTTACAGGGTTGTAAATTGCGAGCGCGTTTTTGGTTTGGTGAGGGTCAGCGATCGCTCTACCTGGGTTGAAATTGCGAGCGCGTTTTTGGGTTTTGCGAGGGTCAGCGATCGCTCTACAGGGTTGTAAATTGCGAGCGCGTTTTTAGTTTTGCGAGGGCAGCAGTGTTTAGATTTAGCGAGCGCTGTACAGGGTGGGAAATAGTTATAAGCTTGTATTTCCTGCTGTTGTGACAACTTCCGCGCTGACATTTTCGGGCGGATGGCTATTATTACCGTTAGTTTCTGAGGCTTCGTTTAATACCTCTTCGAGTACCTGAATTGCGCCACTAATCCGGAGTAATGTATCTCGCAGATTGCTTTGTTTTGCTTCTAAATCCGCTAGCATTTTTTTACCTGCTTCAAATTCAGATTTGAGGGATTGGAGGCGGTATCTTATTTTTTCATTCATGATTTCTTTAAAGCAAAATTTAGTAGGCTGAACTCTTTCGCTATGATCTGTCGCGCATTCAAGTTACATTTTTTGAGGGAGTCAGGAGCGTTCTGTATTCTGACTTCTGGCTTTTGGCTCCCCAAGCCCCCCCAGCAATGCAATGAAGGATACACATTAGCTCATACGCTTTTAAATTAAGTTCCAAAAATTAAGACACGAAGAACACGATTTTGCCAGTCGTCTATCTGAGTATTGCTTGTCAGAGAACTCGCATCGGTTCTAATCTCAACCGTAATTGAATGTTTTCCTGACGATAATTCACCAAACCATAAATCAGTGTTTTTTGTGTAGGTTGTGTTTGTGCAAATTGTTCGAGTGACGATTTTATCGTTTATCTTCAATCGGGTGACGATATAAGTTCCATATCTTCCGCTAGGAATGCTTATGTTATAAAACACAAGAATTGTAGCTGTTGCTGAAAGTGTAATTTCTTGCTTGAGATCGGGAAAAGGTTGCCAAACTGATGTATTAGAATCTTCCCCTTGTTTTGTTGGTTTCCAGCCTTGAGGCTGTTTATAAATGTCTTTTGTTTGCAAGTTTCTTAAAGCATCTTCATCTTTTCCTCCAGCTATCTGTGTTGTTACCTGATACGCTTTAGCTTTAATGATTCCTGTAACTTCCAGTTTTTCCGTCGGAGTTGCTGTACCGATACCGACATTGCCTCGATCAAATGCCAGGACATTTGAATGAGTAGTCGTAAGATTCTTTTGATCGAAAACCCAACGAACAACGCCATCCGTCACATTCGTGTTCAAGTTTAAATAGTAGAGAGAGGGTTGTTGCTTGGCTTCAAACCTGATTGTATTTCCACTGTACAAATCTGGTGTCTGTATTGTTAGCCTGGCACTTGGACTTGTAGTGCCGATACCAACCTTGCCAGTTAATGTGGCATCAGTAGCAGAGATATTGCCATTAACCTTTAAATTACCACCACTAATTTCTAGCTTTTCTGTCGGACTTGTTGTACCGACACCGACTTTGCCAGTAACACTTAAACTACCTCGAACACTTAAATCACCACTGAGAACAGCCAAATTACTAGCATTGTCGCCCCCAGAACGTAGCGTTGGCGCGTTAGTTTGGTTGGTACTAGGCAAGCGCAAACCAGAATACTGACGGATATTTTTATCTGCATTATCAATTGTGACTGTCTTGCCATCAATTGATAGTTTTGCCAAGGCTATGAAGTCTTCAGGCAGTGGTTGTCCATCAGGTACTAATTTAAAGTTGGGCAACTCATACCACCGCGTGTATCCGTCTGTGGTTCCCTCCTGTAATGAATTGCTGAGTTCCTTTTCAAAGTACTCTATTAACAAGATGTATTTGCCGTTGGCGATCGCATTGTTATTGTTAACATCCTGCAATTTCACAGGCTCATTTTCCATATCAGCAGACCAGACGATCATCTGTCCGTTCTTGTCTATAGCAGTGCCAGCCGATATTTTAACTGTCAAATCGCCTTCAGGTTTCACGTTCAGTCCATCAGCGATGCCGGAAACATGAAGCAAACGGTTATGGCGACGTTGGCGATCGATATGATAACTCTGTTCTAGTTCAAAGTCGTCTTCTAGCAGATATTGACCTGCAAAATAATTGGGTCGCTTGTCACAATCTTTCTGTGCCATTGTCAATTCCCTTTCTAATAAAAGTTTCTATGTTGGCAATTCTGGTGTTGGTTCAGGCTTTCTAGTTTCTGTTCCCAGTACCGTATTTCCATTGGGAGGTTTTCCTATCTTTAACCCTGACTCTAGAGTAAATTTCTCATCCTTATACGGTTGCTCCGAAGAATTAGCGGCATAGGTGAAGGTAACGGTAAATTTTCCTGTAACCTGATTTGAACTCAAGTTAGCAATCGCTAAATGCCACTTTTCACCCAGCTTGAATTGCTCCGGTGTTACCGTGTAACTCACAGTCAGTGGGGAATTTTTACCTGCTTGCTTTGCGTAGGGTTCTGCCTGTCCTGATCCCTTGATATTGAGTATTAGATTGTTACCCGGATTGTCTACATTCACAGTAACAGCGATCGTACCAGGTTGCTTGAGCGCGATCGGGTAATAATTACCCGTGAGCCGCATTGTTGGCACCAGGATTTTTAAAGCATAAAACGTGTGAACTGGCTTTTCTTGGTCAATAATTGCCAAGGCAATTTTGGCTGTACGCCAATACAGATCCAGATTTTGATTGGGTAGGGTCAGTTGAACTTGAAAGTAATGGGGCAGATTGTCGAACTCAAAAATCTCCACCTTCTCAGGAAAACCATAGCTTCTTAGATAAAGCTTCAGGATGTTCTCCAGACCAGTTTTAGTGCCACGCAGACGATACAATGGCACAATTTCTCTGATAAACTGACGCTTGGTTTCCTCCGCCCAGTCATCCCGCAAGCTCAAAGCTACCCAACCCGCCAGCCAAGGCAAAAATTCAGCCGGAGTTTTAGTGTTATCGGATTTTTCTGAACCTGGGTTGAAGTAAGTAGAAATGCGCTCAATGTATTCTTCTAGTGCAGGAGATGGCTGATCGGGAGGGTCAGAACTGCTCAAAATTCGCTCAAAAGCTAGCAAGAAACGTCCCAAAAACGGATCGGCTTGCAAGCTACTGGGAAGATATTGCAAATAGCTACTGGACTGGCTAGACTGATTGCCATTCATTGCCCCTGCGCTCCATAATTGTGAAACTTGTTTGGTCTACTTCCACAGCCACCAGTTGAGAATTTTCGAGAGGAATATCAGTCAGATTTTCGTTATCGTTTAGTCTGACGTTCTCGACATAATCCACCCCAGGAATTTGAGCCAGCAATTGGTATAGTTCCGAACGGTAGACGTTTCGACCAAAAGGCCAACCCTTACCATCCCAGTAGCGTTCCGAATACAGGGGGTGAAAGAACGCTAGCACCTCCTGCGTCGCGCTTTTTCTGACATTCTGGGAATCAGCACCATCTTCTAGGTATAATTGCGCTCGGATTTTCAGCGACACATATTCTGGTTCAACGATGTGAAGGCGGGTTGTCAGAAGTCGCCTTTTATCCAGATATTCCCACAAGGCTTGTTTTAGAGCTTCAGTGGGTTGAGGTTTTGGCGCTGAGCTTTCTGGCAGCACAACTAAGCTAATATGTCCAGGAGCCTCATTTTTTCTGCTAGTGGAGTCTGTTAGCGTGAGATTCCGATTGGGGATGCAACGCGATCGCTTTACCACACCCAATTCACCCAATTTTTTAGCTTCTGGTGTTTCTTTCCAATCTTCAAAATCTTTAAATACTAGCTGTTCAAAATCCTCAACAGTAACGGCTCGGTAACGCTTCCGCAGGTCTAAAACTGTTTCCTGAATTGCTTGTTTAAGAAATATATTCTGTTGATCTGAAGATAAATTATCTGGGAACTGCCACTTTTCACCCTTCAGCAGACTTAAGAAAGTAGCAAAATTTTTATCCGGCACTTGATTGACTCGGTATAACACCATCTCGGTCAGCCAAGCCAGCAATTCAATTAAAATAATTCCCGTATCGCTGGGGTTATGGTCAGTCCATTCCGGATATTCAATCGGAATTAAAGCACGCGCCTCTTCCACTAAATCAGCATAGGTACGGTCATCTAGATTAGGTAAGGGTAATGACATGTTTAAACTCACTCCTCTAGCAAAGTAATAGTGTGGCTACTGGAATAAACTAACTGCTTGGGGGATAATGGCTCTACCTTGAGTTCCGTAAGCTCGTGAATGTGGTCTACCCCTGGAACCCCTTCGATAACCGCATATAAATCTGACATTTGTGGCTGGCGACCGAAAGCCCAGCCCTGTCCCTGTTTCCCCCCAGTTAAGGGATGTAGAAATTCTTCCAAGCGCTTAATTACCGCTTCTGTTACCGCATCCGCCACGTCTGGAGATACAGGCACCACCACAGCCGTGACCGAAACCTGCTGCCAATCTGGTGCAGTCACTATGAGGTTAATGGTGGGGTGACAACGCGCCCGGATGTAAGTTTCCACGCGCTCAATTAGCGCCAAACTGGGTACAGGTTGCCGCGCCGAACTTTTGGGTACAATCAACAATGTGACTTGACCTGGGTTGATGTCAGGTTTTAGATGGATTTCGGAAGAATTTTTTGTTAGATATCTGTTAGTTTCCAACCAACTATCATCGGCGAGAGGATCAAAAATAGGCGCGATCACTTTTGCCCTAGCTACATCAGGTGATGCTTCGTAAGCCAAGTCCTCAAAGTCTTGGGCAGTCACAGCACGATTGCGATGGCGAATAAATTTTGGACCCCGTTCTTTAACCCGTTCGATTGGTTCTCGATCAGCACCACTGCCAGCAGGTTCCAAGTTAGTGACGCTATTGATAAAAGGAATCGATGTTTTTAACTGGGTAATGGTTTGAGCAGGCTTGTTACCCTTCACGCCGCCATCGGTTTTATACCGCGTCATGCGAATGTTGTTGCGACCTAGGGGCGGTATCATTCCTTGCTGTCCGTCGCCAAACTTAATTTCTCCGGTTAAACGGTTGATAGTGTAGTGGCGATCGCGCATTCCCGACTGATAAAAATCCGAAACTTCATGCCATCGCACCCACACAGTTTCTACATCTCCTTTCTCATCTCTAATAATACTAATTGCACCTTTTCCTTCTAATTTTTTAATGGCAATTTGTTCTTCTGAAGATGGAATTTTTTGTTCTTGGAACTCCAATTGCTGACCGGGTAAAATTGGCGATTTTAGAGTACGAAATATTTGATTGGGGTTGCCATCGCTGAAACCTAAAATTTCATTTTGCAGTGTTGTGGTTTGGCTTGCCCAAATCGTATTTGTCAGGATGCGACGCAAGCGTGGTTGCACTCGGAAGTGGCCTTTTTCCCAACAAACTCGCAACCAATAAAGGGTTTGATTAAACTCCTGAGTTGCGGTCAAGTCAGATGGCCCGATAAATTTAATTAATCCGCGCTCCCTCAAAGCAGCCGTTTCATCAATAACGCTCAATTTTGTCCAAATCTTGCCGTTAAAATATTCCCAAACTAAGCTGGGTTTTTCAGCATTGGTAGTTGCTGTCGCTAATTCTTGTGCGGTTGGAGATTCGACTTGGAAATAAAGCGCGATCGCTCGATTGGGAAATGGGCGATCAAAACCTAAATATAAGTATCGTTTAGTATCAGTTAAACTAGTAAAAGGTGAGAATCCAATATTATTTTGAATAACCTGTTTCACATACTTAAAATTATTGTAAGTTACGAAAGTGAAATTAGAAATGTTATTGCTTATTTCATATGTATAGTCGAGTTTGAGAGAGAGAACTGATGGTGGTGCAAAACTAGCAGTTGAGTTCAATATCACTGTTGTTCCTATTTCTAAGCTTTGGTCAATATTTTTTGTCAAAATGAGCTTTTTTTCAGCTAAATTAATATCTTTAATTGAACCTATTTGGGAGATGTTATCAGTTATGATTGAAACAGTATCGCCCAGCATAAAACCTCTCACATTTTTAACATTTAGCGTGTCTGTGTCTTTTGCTTTTTCACTTAAGTAAGTCAAAGTAACAAGTTGACCTAACGCAGTTCCACTCCCATAATTTCCTTTGACAATCCGAATACGAAGCCAGTAATTAGTCTCGCCATTCACTGAAATTTGAGATTGGGTTTCAGAGAGTTTAAATTCTACCTTGCCACTTGCTGTAAATTTGATTGGTGAAAGCTTTAAATCTGTAATTTGTTGTTCATCAAAGTTTTTAGCAGTGAGTTGCAATGGTTCCCAACTGGTTCCATTCCAAGCCTCCCAAACTACCTCCACATCACCGCCATTCGGATTAATAGGTAAATTTTTACTCAACGTCACTGTTACCGTTACTGTGGCATTTTTTAGGGACATGGCTTGGCTGGCAATATAGAAAGTGTCATTAAAACGGGGTTGTTCGCCAAAGGGATAAAAATCTTTACTCAAATCAATAGGAATAGTGTTGAAAAAGCATCGTTCGGGAGCTAAATTATTTCGTTCGATGTTAACGGTAGCAGTAATACTATTAATTTGGGGTGATGCGTTGAATGATGAAGGCAATTTAGCGCGCAACCAAGGAGCATTTAAACCGTCAATTGTATAGTGAGTAATAGCGGGAAATTTGGAAATTATGTCCGGATTTCTTGAAGTCGGACTTAATAATTGCCAATCATTTCCATCCCAATAAGACCAATCGAGAGATAAGTTATTCCCATCTTGTGCATTCGAGGATTGAACAGTTAGCGTGACTGTTTTCGGGGCGGGTAATGTGAATAGTTCGCTAGCTAAGTAAAAACTATGTTCGATCGCGGTATCTGCTTCAAAAGCAAAGAAAGCATCATTACCACCTGTTGCTTGTAAGGTGCGATCGCTATATTTATCTGTCTCTAAATTGCGAACAAATACTGCTTGCAATTGCACCGATGTTATCAGCACATCGCTTTCTGTCTCAAAGACAACTTCTTCCTCTTCTCCCTCAGTAGGTGGTGCGGAGATTTGCGTGTAAGCGGGAACCAAAGCTGTTGTATTTTCAGGTAGGCCAGATGCCAGAGAAAAAGTTAAGGGAACTCGCGCAGGCTGGGGTGGTAAAATTTGCGTACCGAGCAAATCTAGAAAAACGAGAAAGTTTTTCTCTGGCACTCGATTGAGGCGATCGCTTACTGTTGCTGCCATGCGCCCAAAAATGCGAATTAGCGCCAAACCTGCGTCAGGCTTGTCAGGTTTCCACCAGCCTTTGAGCTTAACATTAATTTTTTCTAATCCCTTGACTTTGGCGATCGCATCTGCTATGGTTACGTCGATTAACGTACCTGATTTGATGATATTGCCTTCAGTATTTGTGATATCCTCAGCGAGAATGCGATCGCGCAAAAATTCGGCTTTATTATCGACTAATTCGCTACTTTCCTGAGCAGTATAATATTGTACTAACTTTACTGTTTGTTCGACTATCTCTTCATAGGTACGTTGGTCAATTTTTGGCGGGTGAATCGACATAAAAATTAGCTCAAATAGAATGGATAAACCAAATTAAAGCGATTATTGGTCGTGCGAACTTGATAATTAATCTGAATCAGCAATCTGTTTAGTTGGTTGGGAGCGGGACTTGCATCTACATCCAACACATCGATGCGTGGTTCCCATTGAATTAACGCTTGACGCACTTCATCAATTGCCGTGCCAATCGTGCCAGCACTATTGTTAGCAAACACCAAATCGTGAATTCCACAACCAAAATCTGGACGCATTAACCGTTCTCCTCTGGCGGTACTTAATATCATCCAAATTGATTGGCGAACGCACTCTTCGTACTGCGCCATGACAATTTGATTGTTTTTTAAAATGACTGGGGATGTCCAACCGACACCAAGAAAATTGGTATTCATAGTTCAACAGTTGACAGTTCCTTTAAATTCCTTTGATGCGCGTTTGAGTTACCGCAACAATTAATGGTGTCTGTGTAGGCAGACAAATTGCTTTACTATCCTGCAATAAAACGGGTTGTCCCATAACTTTGACTCTGGTAGCGGGGTTAGTCCACTGGGCTTAGGTGCAAGAGACTAAATTGTTAGGGGGTTGGGAATTTGTACCAGGGTGAACGCATAAGTAGAAGCTTGAGTCACTACAGGATTACCCATTACTTTCACCCTTGGATCTACAGAAGTTGGCTGCGCTTGTCCTTGATGAGCGCAATTTACCGTTGCACCGATGTGCAATAAAGTTCCTGGCATTATGTCACCTCCAACGCACCGTCATTGATTTTTACTACACCTTTCAAACATTTAATTCCTATTCCAGCGCTAGCCTCAAGATTGCAGTTAGCGTCGGCTTTAATTTCGCAATTTTGTTTTGCTTGAATATTGAGGTTGTTGCACTCAATAGCTAGATCGCCACCGCTCGTTTTTAGACTAATTTTTCCTTTGGCTTCAATCGTTAAGTCTTTTTCTACTTTGAGCATCATGGCATTGTTTTTAGAATCGATAACTATCTCGTTTTTACCAGTCGCATCCTGAATGATAATTTTTTCGGCATCTTTCGTATCGTCCAAAATAATTTGGTGACCACTGCGAGATTTAATCAATCTCTGGTTATTTTTGCCATCCTCATTCTTTGCTGGTGGTTTATCTTTACCATTCCATAAACTACCTAAAATGTACGGGAAATTAATATCCCCTTGGTCAAAAGCTACCAGCACTTCATCATCAGATTCTGGCAAAAAATAGATGCCTGCTGCTTTTCCTGTCATGGGAGTCAATATTCTCGCCCAATAACTCTCATCCGTATCGGATATCCGAGGCAATTGCACTTTAACTCGCCCCAGTCCTTCTTCATCTTGATTATTGGTAACTATACCGATCGTCACGCCATAAAAGCGATCGCTATCTTCTGATTGACCAATTAAATCGAGTATTTTACCAGTCATTTATGACTTCCTATATATGTGATAGAAACAGGAAAATAGAACATCAACTCGCATTCCTTTTTACTGAAAATTGAGTGAGATAACCTTGTGTTTTTCTGTAGGAATGAGTGACAGAGTTAACATAATAAGACCCACTAAAGCGCTTACTAATGCCAGTGATTTCTATCGTTGTACCGGGGTGTAAATCTGTACGACCCAAACAACTGGCATCACCAGTGATATAGTTCAATGCCATGTCGTTGAACAGTTTTAAGGCAATTTGATTTGCTTCTGCTTGACTAGAAACCATGACATTGGAGATCGTATAACTCGTCTTACCAAATTCTTGGTTAGCGACCTTCGGCCCGCTAATAGAACCTTTCATTTTAGTAGTTTCATTACCAATACCTGCCTTGCTAATAAACAACTCTTTTTTTTCTGGGTCCCAACCCCGAACTTCTACTTGTCCGACCTGAGTCATGGTACTGAGCCGAGCGGAGAAGTCTAGCAAATCGTCGGCGCAATTTAGTTTTAGCACCTGACTGCTGGCATTTTGTGGCGGACGAAAATATAGTGTTTTGTTTTTAACTAACACCTCATACCCAATCCGTTTCGCCCGATCTTGCAAAAAGCCCCAATCCGTTTTATTAGATTGCAAAACGTGATTTAATTTTTCTTTACTATCCTCAACTTTGGCATCTAATCCCCGTTCACTAGCAATTTGACTTGCAATTTCGCTGTCTTTCATTGCCAAAAAACTGCGCCTTTGGGTTCCCCGCATTAAACGATGGCTGAGATCGTGACCTCTTACAGTCAATGTAGGTGCAGAATCTTGGGAAAAGCTAGGTTCTAATCCCGTAATATCCCCAATAATTAGCGTTTCTAATTTTGCATAACCCATTTGAATTTCTACAGTATTGCCGCAGTCAAATAAGTTGTTATCTACCCATGTCAGTTCGCCTTTTACCAAATCCCAAGTCTTTAATTGCAGGGTAAACATCCCCGCGCCTTCTAGGTCTTCCACGACGGTTACGCTTGACAAATCGGCGATCGCTTGAGGTGGGAGTGGTTTACCCGCGATCATAATTTTGACCTGAGGGGTGAGGATTTCAGTACCTTTAGGTTGAGACATTTCTATTTTGAACAATCAAAGTGGTGGTACAGTGAGGCGCTGACCAGGAGCAATTTGGCGCGGATTATCGAGGCGATTAGCAACAGCAATGACTCTCCAAAGTGCAGGATCGTTGTATTCTTCTGCTGCAATACTGGTCAATGTTTCTCCACGCCGCACAATCCGAATTGGGTCATCGATTGGGTTTTGCTCTTTTTGTTTGATTTCTGGCGATATCCATTCTTCAAACGTGCAATTTAGCTTTGCCCGAACTGGGGTTCCATTTGCCAGAAAACGAGTAAATGTTTTAGTTAACTGCTTGAGAACTCCTTGAAATAAAACTGTATTGTGTCCCCATTTAAGTTTGCAAATAGGAGGTCTGGGTATCGCACCTAAACCGCTCTTTTTTTCAGTCAGATAATAAATTTTTTTAGTGTAGTCTCGAACATCTTTTAGTCGGCTGCTACCTGACAGATTCAGTCCAATAACACTACCGATATCGATCATACTTTGTTTGGCATTTAACAGGCTAGTATCAAAAAACAACTCGACCGTTAAAGTTGCTGACTCCTCCGATGGCTGGAGGCTATTCCCTTGCCCCTGCCATCCTGTCTTAGAAATTGAAATTTGCTGAGGATTAAAAAGAGCGATAATCGGTTGAGCCTCATCGAAAGTTGGAAATTTCTTTTCAACTAAAATTTTGAGTTTTTCTAACTCCATGTTGTCCTTCCTCGGCGTTCGCTTTCTATAATCAATCGCTGCATGAGGTTGCGTTCTACTTTATCTGTTAATGCCTCTAAATCGATTGGTGTTGGGATGTTAGAGCTATCTTGTCTATTGGGTTGTTGTATATTGGATTCTTGATGGGACTGTAGATTTAAAGAAACCTCTCTCGATAATCCCGGAGTTTGGGTTACGGCTTGAGTTCGCGATATTCCTGTAATACCTGGGTTTGGTAATCCCAATTCTGCCTGCACTGATTCTGGATTAACACCGGGATAAGATAATACAAGAGGAATTTCTAATCCCGACCAAACGATAGGATTTGGGATTCGAGATATGGGAGCCGCTACGTTGCGGATCTGCTGTGTTACTCTGCTTTCCTCCGTTTTAACGACTGGTTTCGAGTTAAGAAGATTGTAGGAAGTGGGGTAATTTTGGCTTGTTTCTCTAGATAAATTTGGCAGTACGGTGATGGCATCGAATGCGATCGCTTTCCCTTTCAACTCCTGAACACTAGGCAAGTTTTCTCCAAGAGAAATCCTGCGATCGCTAGTGGGTAATGGTTGCAATCGCGCCTGCACAATGGGTATTGGATTTTGGCTTGTTTCTCTAGATAAATCCTCTACTTGCCGATTAATATCTATTGTCTGTGTTTCCAACAATAAATTTGAGGAATTAAGACTTAAACTTTGCTCGTGCGGCGGTTTCGCAATTGGTAACGTTGCACTGATAGGAGTTGGTTTGGGCGGCAAAAAACTGCTATCTGTTACACTCACAAATTTCGCTTGTACTACCGTTGGCTGACTGCTAGGAAAGTTTTCTCCCCTGGGGTTTGGTGCCAAAAACTCTTGTGAGTTAGGTGTCTGGTCTGCCTTTGGGTTAGTTGTTTGCACAAGTTTATGAGCGCGATCGCTTCCTGTGACAAATTTCGCCTGCACCACTGTTCGCTGACTGCTAGGAGACTGACCTAATTCTGCTGAAATAGAGCTGCTTGTAGGAGCATCTTGGGGTTGTGCTTGAGCATAAACAATGGGGATTTTCTCTCCCTGAAAACCTATTTTGGGATTCCATCTTTGGCTGAGATCAAAAACCAAAGGTAAGCGATTAGTAAATTGTTGCGAGCGCGCCACAATATCCCATCCCATTCTGCTACCAATCACACCTGGGGTTTCGATGGGACGCAGCAATTGCCGGAGTAATTTTGGATCGGTAGCTGCAACTAAATCTTGTGACATTTCTGTATATCTTTTTTATTTGTCTTTTGATAGCGATTAATCTTTTCCATGAGTAAATTTGGAAGATGAAACCTATTTAGAGAGCGGTAAAAATTCAAAATTGCCGACTTCAAAAACTAGGAATGGGAAATTTATAATCCAGCAATTTGAGCGCCAGCACGAGCAGCTGCAAATCCACGAGCGATCGCAGATTTAGAAATCCCTTGATGCACCAATTCAACTCGTTCGATCGCCACTTGAGAATCATTGGCTGCATTAAACTGAGGCCCAGACCACTTCACGGGATAGGCATTTTTAAAATTCCACCACATCACGGGAAGCCGCTTGCGGTCTAACAACATAATTGTGCCATTTTTGAACTTAATCTTCCCATCTACTCCACTTTGATACCAATTCCATAATGTATCGATATCTGTTACTCCATGATTCAAAATCAAAGGAGGATAAACAACCCGCGTGGGGAATTTATAGGTATATTCATTCACACCGCCTTCTTGGTATTCTTCGGTTTGAATCTCACTTTCTAAACCTGTTACTTCTGAAAAATTCCCAGTCAGTAAGCCATCAATTTCGATGACAAAGTTGTAAGCCATGTAAGGGTCATATCTCAACCCCGATAAATTAGCCCCCGCCGCAAATGCAGCATTCAACCCTAATTTTTTAACCATTCTGCTCACTCGTGTTCTATTACTCACTCGTGTTCTATTACTTACTACCCATTACCCCTTACTTAGTTCCTGATTAATTTGAGAAATTTGTGCTACCCACTGTTGGCGATCGCGGTGTTCCATCTCCATAATTTTCTCAGGAGACCAGTGAAAATGATAAGCAATATATGCTATCTCTGCCATCAGCCTCTCTGAGGGGTAGCAAACTACTCCCCCATAGGAGAAGTCTCCACTTCAAACTCACCTTGACAGTGAGGACAGGTAACTAAAAGACGGGTGTGATTGTTTTGGTTGATGCGTTGATATAAATCTTGCAGATAAACTAGATCCCCGGAAAAAAGACCTTCAATCAACTTGGGATTAATTTGCTGAAGCGTTCCCAAATGGGTAATCACTCTCGACAATAAAATAATCACCAAATATCCAGGATTCGCCTGTACTCGCGGGTCACGCAACGGCATAATTTCGTCATAGGCTGTAGACAATCGCATGGTTCCTTCACGGTGGATGTTCCCTTCTGGATCTACATAACCTTGAGGCAATACAAAAGGAAATTCTGTCTGTAGCATCATTAAGAATTGTGGATTTTGGAGCGAGATTTTGCTGGTGGCAAAGTTAATCAATTTTAGATTTTGGATTTTAGATTCACATTGGAAAAACAGATATTTTAAAAAACCCACTCTGACTGTTCTGCCCCCGGCTGTGCTTGTACGAAAAACAATCTAAAATCCGTCTTGAAAAGTTTAGAATCTCCTGCGGAGATGCTGCGCGAACGGAGGAAACATCCGCTCTAACTTTTCGCAAAATTTAAAATCTAAAATTCTGAGGATTAAATAGCCCTACCTAAAAAAGCTATGCGTTACCCACATCTTTCTTTACAATCTTAAAACCCTTGTTCTATAACCATTTTAGAGACTAAGAGCTTAGGGTAATTTGACAAATTTGCGTTGATTATTCTCACTAAAACTGTGTTCTTATTGAGAATGAACAACAACCGAATCATGGTTCTAGAGACGTGAGTTAATGCTCTCGAAATGTTAAGAAAGATGTTTATAATGAATAGCCTAAAAAAGGGGGAGCTTAAGCTTTAAGTCCACTTATCTACTTTTATGCCTTCATGAGCTAATTCCAAAGTTTCTATTGCCAGTTCATCAGAGGTGGCATTGAAGTCGGCTCCCGACCAAGTGGTAGGCCAACAATTTGTCAGATTCCAGCGGATTTTTTCTGCTCCTGTATGGTCGAGAATGACAATGGAAATTTCTCGGCGATCAACATTCCCGATCATCAAGTTTTGCCTCCATTTCCAAAGTTCGTCATTATTAGTGATCCCCCGTTTCAGGGTGATATTACCATAGTTATTTAATCCAGGGATTTTGCGTTTAGTCTGGGGATCGGTTCCCTCACGATATTCTGTTGCAGTTTGAGAAGAATTTAGTCCCATACATTCTCTAAAGCCAGCGTGAATGATGCCATTCCATTCGACGTAAAAGTTATAGCTGGCATAGGGATCTGGTTTATGAGGAGGTTTGATGTCAGGCATGAAGGTATCTCCGGAATAAAAGCAATAGACAAGATTTAGCTGTAAGGTGGGTAACGCCTTTGATCGGCTTGTTTGTTAGTGTTTGGTGTTTGGGTCAGCGTTGCCCGTTCCTGATGAGAATCAGGTTTTGTACTCTGTTGTTAGCTGGTTAAACTAACTCCAGTGGTGCCATGAATTAAACGCACGATAATAAACTCGTTGGGAATGGTGGGTGCTAGACCTATTTCTGTCACGACCATGCCAGTGTCCTGGACTTCTGGTGGGTTTGTGTTGGCATCGCACTTGACATAAAATGCTTCTTGTGAAGTTTCTCCCTTGAGCGCTCCTTGTTGTAACAAAGACTCGCAGTAAGCGGTTAATTCGCGTTCGATGCCAACCCACAATTTGAAGTCATTCGGTTCAAAAGCGACATTGGCTAGGTTGCGATCGCACCAACGACAAACGGTTAAGAATAACCGCCGCACGTTGATGTAACACCAGGAGGGGTCTTGGCTCAATGTGCGAGTTCCCCAGATACGAATGCCACGACCTGGTAAAGCACGCAAGCAATTGACACTTGCAACTGCGTCTTGCGGATAGAGACGGGCAATATCACCCTCGGTCAGGTCGGTGTTGAGATCCAGCACCCCTTCTAAGACGTAGTTGGCAGGAGATTGAGGAATGCCAGCAGCGCGATCGCTACGAGCATAAACTCCAGCAATATGACCGCAAGGAGGAACATCTAATAAATCTGTGCCCTCAAAAGGCGGAACTTTGAGCCAGGGGGCATACAAAGCACCGTTGATACTGGATAGATGCTGCTGTTGCTGCTGGATTTCTCCTACCGCAGAGGCTTTTTGCCCATCGAGAATAGCAAAGCGATCACCCAAAAGTTCGCAATGGTCTAAAACCGCTCTCTGCATGACTTGGATATCTGCATTTTGGCTTGCCTGCATGATATCCGGCGCGCAAACGAGGTCTATGGTGTCTAAGGATGCGATCGCATCCAGTCCCGCTTGCAAAGCACTCAAAGCCGCTTCTTTGATGGGGACGACATAACACAGACGACCTTCATTTTCAAAAAAGCCCCGCACCGCATAACCCAAGTAACTGTTAGAGAGTGGCTGACCGAAGTGCTCCTCAAACTGAGGCCAAAGTGTCAACTGTTGCGGAGTATTAAAAGATTCAGTAGCCGCCAAACCGAGGAATGCTGGCACACCTGTCATTAGTGCAGGTGCGGGTGCAGGAAAAACTTCCTCTCGGTAAACACTGGGTATCTGATACTTAGTCGCCATTATTTGCTACCTGAACCTGCCCACTGACTGAGTTGAAAGATAACGAATTCAGCAGGTTTGACCACAGCTACCCCAATCTCAGTTACGACCATACCCCGATCTCGATATTCCGGGGGATTGGTTTCTTCGTCACACTTGACGTAAAAAGCTTGCTCTGGCGTATCGCCGAACAAAGCCCCACTACGCCAAACTGTTAGTAAGAAGGCATTCACATTGCGTCGAATTCTTGCCCAAAGGTCGGGTGAATTCGGCTCAAATACTGTCCATTGGTTTCCTTCGTCAATGGACTCGCGCAGATAGTTAAATAAGCGACGCACATTAATGTATTTGAACTCTCCATTGTCATCACCCCCAATGGTTCTTGCGCCCCACACCCGGATATTACCGTTGAGATAGCGGATGCAGTTGATACCATGAGAATTCAGTCCAGCCTGTTGGTTTTTGCTGATGTTGTACTTCAAACCTGCTACTCCCACCAAAACTTCATTAGCAGGTGCTTTGTAAACGCCCCGCTGCGTGTCCACGCGAGCATACACTCCAGCAATATGGCCGCTGGGTGGTATATCTATCAGTCCGTCCCCTGATGGATTTTGTAGTTTAGTGATGGGGTCGAAAACCTTAATCCAGGGGAAATAGAAAGCAGCGTAATCTGAATTGTCAGGCAGGATATTTGTGCTGTTGGGGTTAGAGCGATCAAGTTTGGTTATATCCAAGTTGTTATTTGTTTCCAACTCACGAGGGCTATCTAAGATAGCAACGCGGTCTTGGACTGACTTGCAGTGAGAGGCGATCGCATCGAGTACAGTTTTGTCTGTAATACCAGGAGCTGCAATAATAGCAATTTCATCAATCGCCTCGAATTTTTCCAGGGCAGCTTCGACCGAGGTTTTGTCTTCATTCTTCACCCGCACAACATAGCAGCGTGTACCCCCGTTTCTAAAAAAGCCGTACACAGCTTGAGCTAAAATGTTTTGACCTTTGTCAATTGAGAAGTCGCCAAAAGATTTCTTAAATTCGCTGAAATTAGTGCATAAAATGACTTCGTTAGCTGCAACCTGTAAAGATTGAGTCAGATAGGGCAGGTTAAAAGGCTCGACTGGAACCTGCAAATCTTTGAAGTTGTTGACAATTTTCTCTGCTAGTTCCTGAGTAATATTTGTACCTGCTTTGATAGTCTCGCTCTTTGTAGAGTCGAAAGGCTCAGCGAGGCTCCAGTTACTTAGGTCATTATCAGAGGTTGTGGAGGATACGCTTACAGTCTTTTGAACCTTAATATTTCTATTTAGGGCTTTAATTGAGGTTACCTCTTGCTGAGTTAATTTTGTGCCTTTTTTCAGATATAGGTTGTTTGTTGTATCTTGAATATCTTCGCCCAAGATGTCCTCTAGCGATAAATTTGCTGAACCAATAGATTTGATCAGTTTTACCTGACCCCCCTTGGCTTTAATTGCCTGAATCTGGTCAGATGTCAGAGGCGTATCACTTGGATGAAGTACGCTGCCTGTAGTCCAGGTAATATCCTGACTTAATTTCTTGTCCTTGAGCTTTGCGAAACTTTTATCTTCCTGGTTAAAAATTATTGGTTTTTTTGGGTCAAATTTAGGATTGGGATTACCAGCAATTAAGGCGTGATCTTCGATGACTCCAATGAACCCAGCGGTGCTGGTACCCACACCAGCAATGGGGGCTGACCCAGATGGTACTTCTTGGACGTAAACTCCTGGAGCGTTTTGAGACGCATTAAACACTACTGGCATTGTTTTTACTCCTGAATAAAGTTGAATATTTGTTTGAAATCCAAAAAACTACATTAGACATCTCCAGAAATGGGGTATCAACACTGACTACACAAGGCTTTCACCTTCTTTTTCGCAGATGTCCATTTGCCTGTTTATCAAGATGTAGGTTTTGGGTCTGTCTTGTTTAATGGAAAATCTTTCTGTGTAACTTCTCCTAAACCAAACTCTACCTTTCCCCCTCCTCGCTGATAGCCTGGGGCAAAGACAGATACGTTTACAGTCCGCTTTTTGTTTTTGTCTTTAGGTGCCTCTAAGCCACTAAGTAGATACTTTCCTTCATCGTTACTGAAGGTATATTCGCCGCTTCCCTGTATTTGGACTTTGGCTCTGCGGACAGAATGACCTTCTGGGTCTTTGATTTGACCTTTGATTCCAGACGGTGGTAGATCGATATTGGCAGCAAACTTAGGCTTACCATCGCTATCGACGGAGGGTACAATGACCGTGGTCTGGGCAGAGTCGTAACGAGTGTTAGTTCCCGGCAATTTTCCCGTCAAGGTATAATTGCCATCGGGCAAGTTGACAAAATAAAAGTACCCATCAACTGCTGTTCTGGTGCGGTCGGGACGTTCAGGAAAAGTCTCCCAATCAGATCCGTACTGTAAGGCTTTCAGCGCCAGCTTGGCTTTGAATGGCTCTGGCATCTGAGTGATTTCAACTATAGCTCCGTAAATAGCCTGACCCGTTTTTCTATCGCAAACTTGTCCCGCGATCGCGACTTGATGGCGAAGAGAATTCAACTTAATCCACTTTGACATTGTTTGCCCTATTTTTCATCATTGCCAATTTGCCGAGAGACTACCAGGGACACAAACTCTCCAGTCTCATCCACTGGTACTGTGATCGTCAGGGTATAGTTCAGTGCTGCTTTAGGCTTTCCTCCGATAGCCTGCCAAAATTCACCTAAACTATTTAACAAGCTAGGACGCAAACCAACTGAGCGGATGGGAGGCTCCTGATTCTGCAAACTTCCTTCGAGTATTACTGAGGGCAGTTTGGGGTAGCGTAGCAGTACTTTCATCACTTGACCGAGTAACATATGTTCGGTCTTCGCCTCCATCTTGGGATCGGCGCTAGGCCAAGCCGTGATAAAGTAAGAGCAATCGACTCTAGCTGGTGGGCGCTTTTTCACTCCTCTACCGTCACTGCTGCGCTCTAACAACCACTCATTACTACGTAAATCCAGATTTTCTCGAATATCGTAAAGAAAAAGACCGATCGCGGGGAGTTTCACGTTTTTGCTGAACTCACTGTCGGGTGCAGCAAAGCTAATTTCCACTTGCGATGACAAACTGGGTGGTAGTTCATTCCTCAGCAGTGTTTCTAGAGTGCGATCCAAGTCGTCAAGCATAGTTTTTTACCCAAAACTTAAATACCTGGCTACGGGATTTTCCCAGGTAGCATTTTGCCCGTTAGCAGGACAGGGCGATTTTATCTACAGGAAATATAATGCTCAAGCCTTACAGCTAAACTAGGTTTTAATTTCATTAAAATAGCGGTTTAAAAAAAACATTTCAGTAAGTAGTCACATTTAGTAACAAAAGTTGTAACTGCTAACCGCAACTACTTTGCGAGATCACAAATAACGCTACATCTAAGAATAAAGTAAAATACTATTTTATTTTAGGATATGTAGCAACACTCTTTACTTTTTAGTACTAAATGTTACATTTGCACACATTGCTCAAATTTTGGTGCAGGGTTAGCGCGTCTCAAAGCCTATTGACAGGAGGATTATGGGATAGGGTCTGAGTTTGAGAGAGCGGCAGCCAACACAGAAAGCATGTAGCGATCATTCATAGCTGCTCGTCGTGATTTTTGGCGAATACTGCGACGAAAAGACGATTCTTGCTCTAAAGCATTGAGGGCAATGCGACGTAGTAAAGCAAAGTTTTGTGGGCTGTGCAGCGAGCGAATTCGGGACTGATCCTCCTGTCAATAGGCTTTGAGACGCGCTAGCCCTGCTAACTTCCCAACCATTTTGTATTAGTAGTAATAAAATTTCCTGTGCCGGAATATTGTGGCGTAGCATCGGGTGTAGGAGATTCTCCTGGTGCAGAGGGGGGCTTTTTAGCTGGATTTTGTACCTCAAATTTTGCTGTAAATGTGCTTCCTTTTAGTAATACAGCTTTACCTGCACTATTTGTTTTTTTTGCTTTTTGATCTCCTGCTAAAGCAGCTATTTTTAATGTTCCTGTTCCGGGAATTGAGTATACAGGTGTAGTATATACGCAAGAGAGAACTGATACGCTTTTTTCATCACCATCAATACATACTTTTTTACCTTGTAAAGTCGATTGACCACTTGCTTTTAAATCACCTGGTCGGACGACAACGGTTGCAAGTCCAAAAGCTGGATTAAAAATTGCTTTGTCGCCATCTATGAGAATAAAGTCAGACATATAGATTTGATGATGGGCGTATGTTCAACAATCAATAAAGTCGTTTGTTTTAACGACTCTTCAGACGCAAACGCTTGGTTTCAGATTTGATCTTAATCCGCATAGCTTTAGCGGGTTCAAATTCGGGACTGATTTCTAAAGTTTGGTTAATCCAGTGCAACGCCTGATCTAACTGGCGCAAACGGTAGTAACACATGGCCATATTGTAGAGGGTGTTGGGGTCATCCCCATAAAGTTGCCGCGACTGTTGCAGATATTCCAAAGCTTTGGGGAAATACTCCATAACACTCCTTTCCTAAATTACAGTTAATTTGGGCGGATGCTGGATATGCAGGAAAACTAGTTGATTGGGTCAGATATTTTATTGGTTGTGCGATTGAGATCATCAAACGTTCTGATGACACTAGCGGTTTTAAAGTTTTGCCTCGACGTTGGGTTGTAGAACGTACTTTTGCATGGTTGGGTCGTTATCGCCGCTTGAGTAAGGATTATGAATACCACCCCGAAACCAGTGAAACCATGATATACGCTGCTATGACGCATCTGATGTTGTGTAGATTAGCTCGTAATCGCAGGTGTTCATCCGCTTAATATTTATTTTATAAACAACCTCTTAGACTTTACAAGTATCTGCGCGAGAGAAGAAGATGTAACCCAATTCCTCCGTCCCCGACACATACCCTTGCAAGTTTGCTGATGCCACATTATCCCGCACGATTCGTGACCGCAGCACCTGGATGCCATGTGACCGCACGATTCGTGACTGCATACCAATAACGCCTGTGTCGTAACGCCTCACGCCTGGGTACGTCTTGGTATAATAAATTGGGCGGAATTGTGGAAAGCTGCCTCGTATTTTTGGGTTATTTTTTATACGTTCTAGTAGCTCCCCGTAATTACTCACCCATTCGCCTTTTTTCGTTGAGCCTTGTACTGCTTTTTTCGCATCATACCATCCAACTGTCTTGGCAAACCGAAGATAATTGTCCATATTTGTATTTGCGAAGTCTTCTAATTTTAGCCCCAGTTTATTATTAGTGCGAATCCATATCTCCTTTTGCACACTGAAGCCAAAACGTTTGTCAGAATTGCTGACCCAAAGCTGATTTATTTTCTGTATATCTGGACAAGAAAAATTCTTAATGTTATCAAAATCTAAATTTCCTTCTTCTTCACTTTTAGCAATATTAATCATAAGCCTGTATGTTAGTTCATCAGCCGATTCCCAATTTTTTGCTTTCAGAAAATATCCAAGTTGAGCATATAAATGTTGTGTCAGGGAGTCTTCAATCTGTTTTTTCAATTCTTTATTTTGAGGGTTTAGTTTAATTAAACTCCGATGAACTGATTCAATGTTTTCGCCTGTAAGCAACTGATTTTCTTTAGTAAAGTCAGTTTGATTTGGATGATCCTTTAAAATAATAAATGCTTTTCTATAAGGTTCCATAGCTTTTGAGTTTTCGTTATTCTTAACTTGTAAATCCCCTTGACTTTTGTAGAATAATACTTGAACTTGTAATCCCTGAATTGAACTTAGAGCTTTCTTATCAGCTTCATCTAAAAGTTTCTGACTTTGGTTATTTTCTTGTTTTGCGTTTTTTAATTTTTTTAGCTGTTGATAAGCTTGTGACCTAGTAGACAATACTAATGCTTGTTTAAGCTGATGATTATTAATATTAAAAGATAAAGCAGATAATCTTAAAGCTTCATTTGAACTAAAGGTAAGCTCTTCTGAACTAGAATTATCGTAATTCTGTAATTCTCCAGCTAGTTTATTTAATTTCTGAACAGCTTCAACTTCTTTTTTAGTTTCATTAACTTGTTTATATACCGAGGCACCTAAAACCGCTGCTCCCAAAACTGTGGCAACCAAAACAAAAATTCCAATACCAATCCTTCGTTGAGCCTTCTTATTTGCCTCACTGAGCAATTGATTTCTGTCCTCTGCTGCCTCCCTATCCTTTTTCTCCCGTTTCAAAGCAGCTTCTTGTTCTTTAGCGGCGATTTCTTCTTGAATCTCCTTCTCTTTACTCGCTGCTAAAAACTGTTTATCCTGATAAATTATATTTTTATCCCTCGCCCATTCTTCTGCTGATTCTAATGCCTTCCCCCGCAGTAAGCGTGATTCATCAGCACCTCCAGAAGCCACCCAAAAGCGAAAATTCTCTGAATATGGGCGCAGATTATTTAATTGGTTTTCTATCCAACTGGAATCAAATATTTCACGATAAATCTGATTATAAATCCTTAATTTACCTTGTTGCCTAACAACCAATCCTGAAAGCTGTAACTCGCTCTGTTCTAAAGTATCATCTGCTATGAAGAGTGATCGCTCCTCAGCCAATCTCACTTGGTGATACAGTTCTAGTAAGTACCCTGCCCGTTGTTCATCCCGCAAAATCCTAGCTTGAATGGTTCGCAGATGTTCAGGCTCATCCTGTGATTCCCAACTTTCGATAATCCGTGACCTGACAACTTGCTCTACTGAACGAGGGTTTTCTTGTTCAGATTCCTCAACCATGAACTGACAGAGTTTTTGAGTCAGAAACGGCTGTCCCCCTGTCCACTGCAATATTTCTTGTATTACTGCTTGAGGATTATTAAACTTTCCCTGCAAACCCTTCTCTAATGGTTCAGCCTCATGCAGTTGAAAGCCTTTAAGAGAGATAGCCTTACCAATGTTAAACGGAGTGCGCTGTTTATCTTGTATTAAACTAGTTGGTGATACAACCCCTAGTAAACAGAAAGTGAGGCGATTGTATTGTGGGTTATCAACTCGCTCATTATAACAATATCTAATAAAAGCAAAAAAGTCATCTGTAGGAAAATTCAAACTTAGAACACTATCAATTTCATCAATAAAAATTACAATATTCTCACTAATTTCAGATAGAAGGATCTTTGTTAGAAAATTACCAAATCTTAGTAATGGTGAATTTAATTGATTCTGCTCCCACCAGCTTTTAAAGTCTACATCTAAAACAAAACTATCTATCAGCTTAATAATCAAATCTGCATACCAGTTCTCTTGAGTTGCTGTCTGAATACTAATAGATGACAAATCAATAGCTGCACACTCTATACCAGCTTCACCCAAGCGGCTCATTGTTCTGACACGCAAGCTGGATTTTCCACTCTGCCTAGAATTTAATACATAACAAAACTTACCCTGTATTAATGCCTCATATAATTCATCATCTGCTTCTCGTTTAACATAAGTGCTGGCATTGTCAGGTAAGCTTCCAGAAAAAATGTACTGGTCGTGCATATATTACCCCAATCTTGCCGAGAAATACTGACGGTACAAATCGCAACTAGCAATACAATCATTGCGTATTATTTTTACTAGACCCAGACTATGTAACTTAAAGGTAATCTCAGGACTAAGCTGCACTGGCTCACTTGCCTCTATCACTTTTTTATAATCAGATTGTAGCTGAGAATTATCTTGTAAACACTCCAGTTGTTGCCGTAGATGGTGACGGAATATCCCTTGTTCTGTTGCTGCTAGTGTTAATAATTCCTGTAGCGACATTTCCTGTCCCTTGAGATTAGCAATTGCCTCCTGTACTAAGTAAGGATGTCCACCTACTACACTAATTAGCTGGCGCAGTCCTTCTTCTGGCAAAAGGTTATCTAGTGCATACAGCTTGATCATTTCTTTTATCTGCTGCTGATTGAACTCCGGCAACTCAATCGCTAATCCCACATTAAACGGTGAACGATTGATGTCTAATGTGGGATAAGCTTCTGTGGAATTAACTACTATTAAACGTAGTTTCTTCCAAATTTTACCCATTCTATCCCCTTGCTTGGCTGTTTCATACCAACTTCGCAATAGTAGACAGAATTCTGAAAAGATATTGTCATGCTCAAACAATCTTTCAAAATTATCTATAGCGAAAATTAAACAAGTATTAACATTGGACAACAAATATCTTTGGAAATAACGAGTACAACCTGTATTAATTCCTAAATTATCTTGCCAATATTCATCGGTTTTATTTTCCAGGTTCAGAGTATCAGAAACATTGACACACAACCAATGCAAGAATGTTTTTAAGTCAGTTAAGGTAGAATTATCAGCTAGTTTTAAGTCTAGTTTTACCGTCTCGTAACCTTGCCCTCTTGAATAATCTAGTATTTTCTCTAACAGAAGTGTTTTACCCATTTTTTGGGGAGCTTTGATACGGATTAACGCCCCAGGCTGCACGATTGCTTTATAACATTTCTGCTCAATGGGTGGTCGTTCAATATATATATTTGTGTCTGCTTCTACCTCAAAATTATCAGCCGCTTGCAACTGTTGTTCAATTGCATCCAATTTATCACCAAGTTCCTTCAAGGTGCGTTCTTCTGACTGAAGCTGTTGTTCGTATTGAAACTTGCGCGAGGGGTCTGTCTCAATCACCCATGCGTTTCTTATTCTGTCAACTCTTTGGCTTTGCAGTGTGTAGGCTTTCTCAAGTGAATTTTTTTGGGAGAGCGATCGCTGCTGTTGGTTAGGCGATGGAGTTGGATTGTCTACTGTAGATTGCTGACTTAGATAAATATTATAGATGTCACCGCCTATACGCTCTGCCTTTACAGACTCAGCATTAATCAACCCACCACCAAACTGAGAATTGGGTGAGTTGTTATTGGTGACTTGCTTTGGTTTCTGGGAGTCCTGCATGGGTCGGTTTTGGCAGACTTAAGCGTTGTTATTGTAAATACTATCACCTTTGCTTTTTAGGTCAACGGGTACTACATTGAATGTTTACTGCCAAAACCAACAGTAAACCCCACGCCATAACCGACGCAATCATTCAAAAGTCACGGCAAAGAACTACAGGCGTTACCGGTTAGGAAAGATGCTTAATAGCATTGTTGCAAAGCTGCACATAAGCATCAAGTCCCATAAACTGAAATAGTTTGTGTGCATTGCGGTAAGCAACTATGGCATCTGATTTTTGATTGAGATCATTTAATAATGAACCTAAATTAAACCAGACATTTGCTTCTCCTCGAATATCGTGTATTTCTCTAAATATCTCCAAAGCCTGCTGGAAGAAATCTATTGCCTGTTGGTACTGCTTCATGGATAAATAACTACTTCCCAAACCTATTATGGAAGAACCTTCGACCTTCAGATCACCAATATTTTTAGCTATTTCCAAAGACTGCTGGAAGAAATCTATTGCTTGTTGGTACTGTTTCAGAGATAAATAATTATTTCCCAAATTATTTAAGCAATTACCTTGTCCTTTGCGATTGTCAATCTCTCTGTATATTTCCAAAGACTGCTGAAAGAAATCTATTGCTTGTTGGTACTGTTTTAAGGCACGATAAATAATGCCTAAATTATTTAAAGAATTACTTTCAGCATTGCGATCACCTATTTCTTTTGAAATTACTAAAGACTGCTTGTAAAACGCAATTGCTGGGTAGTGTTGTCCTATTGAACTATAAGTGTTGCCCAAATTTCCCAAGGAATTACATTCACCATTGCGATCGCCTATTTTTTTCATGATTTCTAAAGCTTGCTGATGTAAATCAATCGCTTTTGAGTATTGTCCCAGAGAAAAGTAAGTATTACCCAAGTTGCTTAAGGAATTACCTTCACCCTTGTGATTACCTATTTCTCTATATATTTCTAAAGCTTGCTGATGTAAATCAATCGCTTTTAAATATTGTCCTAGTGAACGGTAAGCATTACCCAGATTATTTAAAGAAGTACCTTCACCTTGACGATCACCTATTTCTTTAAATATTTCTAGAGACTGCTGATGGAGATTAATCGACTTTGTATATTGTCCTAGATAAAAATAAGCATTGCCTAATGATGTTAAACAAGCTAGATAATTCTTGTTTTTTATATTAATAATTTCTTGCCATTTACTTACCAACTGCTTATATAATTCTACTTGATCTGTATAATAACCTCGCAAGGTCAAAAACTTATCACAAGCTTGAATACTATCAAAAGCAAAATTATAATCTTGTAACTGATAATAATGATAAAAAATTTCTAAGTATTCTTTAATATCATCTTTCGTTTTCCAAGGTGGTTGTTTAAGTATTGAGCGATAGTAATCAATAGCTTGTCGATGAGCCTCAGCCTGATCACCAGCTATGTAGCGCACATATTCCAAAACTACCGGCTGAAACTCAAAGCATCGCTTACCATTGATTTTTTCTAGCAGCAAAGAACGCTTCACCAAATTTCTCAATTCTCTCTCAATTTCTCGTTCTGAAATTCCTGGTAAAACTGCTATTGCTGCTGCACTGTCAATCTCACCACGATAAACACTAATATTCAGTAATAACGCCTTTTGTAAGTCATTTAACCTATTAAAACTAGCATCCAATACCAAAACCATCCCCACATTTTCCCGGCGATGAATGCCTACCACTTGAGGATCTGTCAGCAACTGCCACAAATTCCCCAAGCCTAAATCTGCTAGTCTGTTTAAATTTGGATCTTGTGAATATTCTTCTTTTAGTAAATCTGCTACCAATCTCAACAGTAGAGGATGCCCGTCTACTAATTCAACAAACTCTGCTAAATCTCCTCGAATACCCAATGCTTTTAGCAGTGTGACCCCTTCATCTACTTGTAAACCTTTTAGGGCTAACCATTGAAAGCCTTTTAACTCTGGTCTTTCTCTACTGGTGACTAACACTTTGCTATTCGCACTAGACTCAATCCATGCTTGAAAAAAGTCTCCGTACAATAGACTTGCCCACTGTCTATCAGGTTGTAATATGCTTTCCAAGTTGTCAATAATCAGCAAAAATTGACCAGAACGTAAACACTTAACCAGTGCATCTACTAACTGCACTTCTTTTTCTGGAAGCCGAAAGCCAAATTCTATTAATACTTCTCTCGCTAAATCGCTGAAGCTTGCTCCATTACTAACATCAGCCCAAAATCGCTTCGGAAACCCTGCTATTTCATCAAAAATTTTAGCTGCCAGCATTGATTTACCACTGCCACCAATGCCTTCTATGCCAATTAGAAAGATATTTTCATCAACTAACCATTGCTGTATTTGTGCAATTTCTGATTCTCTTCCTTGCCAGTAAGCCAAGCTTTTACCAGGATTCCCAGCTTTAACTACCCCTGGTGATTCTGGTTGATGAATTTCTTGAAGCCGTTCTAATATTGGTTCTATTCGGCCAACAATATTTTTGACTTCTACTGGTGTTTGCTGCCTAATATCAATATTGATATTATTGTAGACATCGCCGCCAATCTGCCCAGCAATCACCTTGTCAGCATTAACAAAGCCTCCACCAAACTGGGCATTGCGTAAGTCATTGTTATTGATTTGCTTCGGGTCTTCTGCGTCCGGCATAGTTAGTTTGGGCAGGTTTAAGCATTGTTGTTATGAATATTACCACCTATTTCATCTGTGTTAACTGTCTCGGCATTAATCAGGCTTCCACCAAACTGAGAATTTCTCAAGTCATAAGTAGCTCTGCCTGCCAAGAGTTTTACAATCTCAGTTAGATCAGCACTTTGTTTGCGGTAAATTTCTATCTGCTCATCTTTACCTTGTAGCTGAATTTGGTATTTTGCTTCTAACGCTGCAACTGCTAATTCATACTCTCTTTTTAGATACTTCTCAATTTCAGCTTTATTAGCATCGGCAGGAACATTTACCCGAATTACAAAAGCACCATCATTTTTATTTTCAATAGCTTGGATGCTTAACTCTTCACCACCCCATTCAACCTGTAGTTTTTGAAATGAAATCAGGAATGCTTGCCAATCAATGCCATTAATAAATAATAAATCAACTGTCTGTTGGATTTTCTGAAAGATTTTAGTAAATTCTCCAGGTACAAATTTTCTGTTGCTGTCATTGGGGCGACGCTCTAAATATTCATAACCTATATTGTCATCATGTGATGAGCCTGTTTCTAAATAAATAAAATCACAAATTACTTTAGTAAAATTAGTATTGCTATTGATATTCCAATCTTTTATACAAGCTCCAGTCAAATTGGCTGCTGTAAAATTTGTTTCTAAAGCTTGAACTCTACTTAAGTTTGCGGAAATCAAATCGGCGGAATATAGGTCTGCCAAGCTGAAGTTTGCTGAAGAGAGTTCTGCAAAACTAAGGTCTGCCAAATGGAGAAATGCCGAGGTAAATTTAGCCTCTTCTAAGTATGCACCATGCAAGTTAGCCATGTAGAGATTAGCCGAACTCAAGTCAGCCCTATAAAGATTAGCACGATTAAAGTTTGCTTCTATAAGATCCGGTTTTATAAGAGGATTTTCTTTTCTCCACTCATTCCAAACCTCCACCCCCTGTCTCAGTATCGCCAAATGCTCATCATTCGCCATTACCAGCTAACTCCTCTGCTTATCTGCCGCTAACTAACTACTCCACCTCCTGCCACCCGTCGATTGATGCCAGCAGTATGTTAATCAAAGGATTATCGATTAATTCCTTGAATGCTTCCGTTCCCCCTGCCTTCAACGCACCAATTACCCGTGCTTTCAATGTTGGATTACTCTCAATTTCATCCACGGCCTTAGCCACAACTGTCATCTTCTCCGATGTGGTAGTCGTGGGGTATGTTTGGCTTAATTGGTTGAGAAGTTGCTGAATATCGGCTGCTGCTTGAGCTAGGTTCTGCTTTTGTTCAGGGTTGTAGTTGGTAATGTTGCCGCCGATGTGCTGGGCGTTTACTGTGTCGGCGTTGACTAGACCACCTGCGAATTGAGCATTTTGTAGGTTGTTGTTGAATACTTGTTTTGAGCTATCTGGCATTATGGTATCTCCTTGATTATTATAATTTTCGGCGTAAAAGCTAGGACGCTCTAGTGTCGTAGTGATCATAGTTTCTAATCTATTGATCTGATATTCTTTCTCGGCTATTAATGCTTTAAAATCTTGCTCTGCCAGTGCTTTTAGTTGATTGTAATTGATAAAATACTCTTTACTTAATTCAGATTTATTAGCTGTGCTTACAGTTTTAGCACGGAGCAATATTTTACCCTCGCCGCGTCTTTCTATTGCTACAATCTCAAGCTCGGCATTTAGGTTGTTTTCAGCTAATTCTTTAAAGGCGATCGCTATGGCACGGGGATCAACTCCTTGGTTATGGTAGAGGTCGAGGGTATCGAAGATTGGCTTGATGAAATCACCAAATTCTCCGTCTGCAAAAACTTCCTGGCGATTGTCTGGTTTACGGTGTGGGTCAGGGTTATCAGGCGTGGGCAGGCGCATATATACATATTCACAGCGTACTCCGTCAAACTTGGTGTCGGTGGTAATGTTCCAGTCTTCGATGTATGCTCCGGTGAGAGTTGCACTTGTAAAGTCAGTGCCGTCTAGTTGGGTTTGTACTAGCTTGGCTCTGGTTAAATCTGCATCTTGCAGGTTGGCTTCACTCAGGTTTGCACCGATGAAGCTGGAATCTGTTAGGTTTGCTCCTTTTAAGTTGACTCCACGTAGATTTTGATGGTCAAAGCTTTTATTTTGTCCTTGCCCTGTCGTAACTAATTTTCGTACTGGTGGCTGTTCCAGATAAGTATTTTCAAAACGAGCAATATCAAACTTTTTGACATTAAACCAGCAAGTACGAGTTATATTAGCTTTCAACAGATTGATACTCCCAAGCGTTGCCTCAGCAAAATTCGCCTCTGTTAAGTCACTCTTTTGAAAATGAGTTCCATCGCCGATTCCGAATATGATTGCAAAAGTCCGAACAAGGGAATATTTTTGCTCTCCTGCTAAAGCTTGTCGGCTAATATAATCTGATAATGCAACCTTTGCTATGGTCATCATCATAACTACAGTTAATAATTCTGGTTGCGTCTTCCTAGATACTACAGTTATATATACAGTTGTATATAAAGCTGCAATTGCTGATGTTGCCAATGTTATGTTTACAGCTTTTTTACCCACAGTCGCAGCTATAGTTACTGCTAAAGTTAAAACTAAAACAGATACCATGCTAGTTGCCAAAGGCGTTACGCCACTAAAAGTTGCTGACAAAGCTATAACAGATGAGGCAATCAATAAACCTTGATGCATAAACAAGTAACTAAAGGAAAATCCTAATATTACCAATACCAACACTTTAATTAGGTCAATTAAGTCTTTTTTAGTAGTAAGTAAAGATATAGTATCGAAAGCGAAGTAAGGTAAAAATAAACCAGCTAATATTGCGAAAAACAATGCAGTAGTTAATAAAATAATTAATTCACTCCACATCAGTCCAGCTGTAGCATGACTGAAGTTTGCCCCAGTTAGATTAGCTCCACTAAAATCTGCTCCTCTAATATCTGCATAACTAAAGTTAGCCCCAGCCAAGTCTTGACCTTTAAATGAACGACCTCTGAGATTCTGATGAGAGAAGTCTTGGGGCATGATGAAGCTAGTGAAGGCGAGGGTTTACACTGGGTACAGCTTGAGTATGCGCTTTTACGGACTGTAGCACAAGATTTTGTCTGAAGGGTAAACAAACGGGAGTTCCTGTCGCTCAGGTGAGTTTTTGCGCTTGGGCGATCACTGAGAACAATAAGTTCTTAAAATTATTTTAAGGTTTTCTGTATGGTTTTTTAACCTATTGTCAGTAGTGTAAAAATTCTGGTATTTCAACCTGCTTTGTTAACTAATATCTGAGAGGACAGGTATTTCGTTAGGTTTTTCTAAAAACTCTACTCTTAATCAAAGTATTAAACCCTCAAATAAAATCCAAAGTCACCATGAACAAACTATCATTTAAGTACAAGTACCCAATTATTCCCCTATTAAGTGCTTTAATTGTAAGCAAGGGATTTTTCTCCACAGTATCCGCTCAAAACATTTCTGCTCCACAGGCTACTGATTCTGTTGCAGTCACTCTTAAGAATCAAGAGTTTCCACAGTGGGGATATTACACGGTACGGAGAGATTTTCGCAAATGTGTTTCTCCTATATGCGGGGGATATTTCATCAAGCAGGTCAACTTGAAAGCCACTCCTTGCGTCGATGGTGTTTTTCGTGAGGAATGCTATGTGTCTGCAATTGATTGGAGTTCCCTGAAAGTATCAGCTTACGAACTGGCCAAAATCCAAAATGAGGATGGTAGCCGTGTGATCCTCAGAGGTAACATAGTTCCAGTAACATTTCCTGGATTCGGTGAGTTTGGGAATTTGAGAGTAAAAGAAGCCTTCTATGCTGCGACAAATGCCCCAGCAAAAGGTACTTTTGTGGCACTAAAAGACAATGGCATTCGTTGCATCACAACTCCTTGCTTCTCCATAGATAATCTGGTTCTAAATAAGCCGAAGATTTCTCAAGTTTCGTCAATCGATTTGAGTCAAACAGGTGCAACACAAGAACAAATTGAAGTCGCAACTAGAGAAATTTTCAGTCAAGGGTTGATTACTGTGGGTAGAACGGAGGTAATAAGCAACTCAAATCCGACCAAGAGAGATATTAAGTTTGTCGCTACACAGTTTTATTTGAGAGTAGAACCGAAGTGAAGGAATCAAATCCACTGGTATTACAGCAGCTACGAGAAATACCTTGTACTCCCCAGTTTCGGCTCAATGCAGAGATTCATCTTAGGAGGTGGTAATTAGGGCTACAATGCAGACATGATAAGCCTCATAGCCCATATTGAAAAACAATAGCTAATTCGATGGTCGTAACTCGGCTTGAATTTGTTGACCGATTCTGATAGCTTCACGCCGAATTTGCTCTGTATTAACCGTGAATACCTTACGCCCAGACATAAGAACCTGACCATCTACAATTACAGTATCAACATCTTGGGCTTTCGCTGCATAAACAAGATGAGAAATTACATCGTAAAGAGGAGTCAGGTGTGCAGATGTCAGGTCTACTTGAATTAAGTCTGCTTGAAGCCCCACCTTAATTGCACCAATTTTATCTGCTAGACCGAGAGCTTCTGCACCTCCCAAGGTTGCCATCCGTAAAACTGTCTTAGCCGGTAAAGTAGTGGGGTTGAGGGTTGTGCCTTTATGGATAAGAGCAGTAAGACGAATTGCTTCCCACATATCTAAATCATTATTCGATGCAGCACCATCCGTACCCAGACCAACTTGAATTCCCGCCCGCACCATTGCCGGAACTGGTGCAAAGCCAGAAGCCAGCTTTAAATTTGATTCAGGATTATGAATCACACCAACACCACGTTTTGCCATTAGTGCAATTTCACTTTCGTTAGGCCAGACTACATGAGCAGCAAAAACGCGGGGTTCCAGGAAACCTATATTTTCTAAATGTTTTACTGGGGTGGCATTATAGCGTTGTTGAATGTCTTGGACTTCGGTTTGTGTCTCTGCCAGATGAATTGTCAATGGCACATCATATTGACGTGCCGCCTGTATAGCCTGTGTTAGATGCTCTGGCGAGACAGTATAAGGCGCGTGTGGTGCTAGGGCTGGAATAATTCGTGAGTTTCGTCCTTTCCAACTTTTCACGAAATCTACTGCCGCAGCAAACGCATCATCCCAACCGCGAAAACCAGGGCTGGGGAAATCTATAGATGAAGGTGCAATTACAGCCCGCAAGCCACATCGCTCAACTACTCTAGCTGCAACATCCGGTTTGAAGTACATATCAACAAACGTTGTAGTGCCACCACTAATCATTTCCCAACAAGCTAGTTCTTCACCAACACGAATGAAATTTTCATTAACGAAGCGTCCTTCTGCGGGAAATATGTAATTTTGTAGCCAATCTTGTAAGCTTAAATCGTCCGCTAAACCGCGAAACAAAACCATTGCTGTATGAGAGTGTCCGTTGACCAGCCCCGGCATCAGTACCATACCTTCGCCGGGTAATCTTTTAGATGCTTTGTAAGATGCTTGAATTTTGTCAAGTGTATCTACAGCAACAATTTTGCCGCCCTTGAGCGCAACTGCACCGTTTTTAATTACGGGTTGTGCGTCATTCATCGTGACCACAAAATCACCACCGACAATCAGTTCTACTTGTTGTCTATCTTGATTGCCCCAACGATAATTATATTGGGCGAGTGCTACTTGCCCTGTAAAGGCAATAAACACCGTACAGGCAAATAAAATAAGTAGCCTATAGTATTTTGGAGACTGGCGTTTCACACTATTTTTCCTTCTAATTTTTATTTGTCGTGGGAGAATAGGTCTAATTCTTAACCTAGAATTAAACAGTAATTTTACTGGCACTAATCAATATACAAATAACCTTAAATATTTCTCATAAATATTTATAACAGGAGTAGTTTTTTCAAATCTCCAAGCACATCAAGCGTAATAATAGACGATAGTTTTGGAAAACGCTCAAGGATTGGGAGGTAACTCTGCCTTTCCTCAAAATTTCTGCAATCAGACGAGCGATGGCGCAAGCTCCCACCGTAGACGATCGCCAACTTGAGAGATAATTTCAAGTTGATTGATGTCAAGTCGGAGGCGAAGGATTGGTTTGAATGAGCAAGGCGGCAGAGGATTATAATTGCGCTGTCTGGGGAAACTGTGTACACGCCCCAAGATGAGGCAGTGGAATTGCTCTGGATGATGCGACGGTATCCGATGTGCGCGAGACTCCTGCTTTTTCAACGATTACAAAGCATCCGTGCGATGTATGGATTCAATCAACTCCTCAACTTCTTCTTCGTCCAGACATTGTTTCATTTGGGTGCTGAACCAATTAAATTCTTCCAGTTCTGTATCCTGGATTCGGTAGACCAGTAATGTTCCTGCAACGCGGGCAAGAGTAAGAGGTGACGGGGAAAGATGGCTCAGTAGATCGCAGGCATTCTGGTATATTTCCATGACTGATAATTCATCCAAAGGAGATCCCAACTGAGCAGAAAGCTGTTTTAGATTCTCCTGAATAGATGAATGGAAGCTCGGCTCTTCGGGATGGGAAAGAGGTTTACTCATAATTGTTGTTCAAATGCCATTGGATTGGGACTCTAAGTGTGTTGAAGTAAGTTACTCTTTTGGGTTAACTCGTAGACATCGTTTCCATCTGGCTGTTCATTTGACTGTCAGCGTTGCTGCTGTTTGCGCTTTGGCAACTCCAAGGGAACATAAACGTTCATTTCAAAACCTTGTTTTGTTGCTTTGCGTCTAAGTTTTGTAGCCTCCTGATGACTTTCTAGCATTGTGACACAAACTTCACGCCAGTAAATGCTTTGAGATTGCTTTAAGATTTAAAAACTGACGACTTGGAAACTCAGCAACGAGACGATTACCTGCATCGTACCTCCACAATTTAGCTGCGGCATTCCACCACCTTTGTCCAGGTGACTCCAACAGGGGCAGTTCCAGATAGTCATCTTTCCATGCCTTTGGCTTCCATTGTTCTTGCAGCGCACTAATCAAAATGGCATTAGGGAAAACCTGTTTTTCATTCTTTTGCAACCAAAGTACATAGTCGATTATGCTTCTAAAGGCATCTTCTAGCCCATAAGTGCAGACTTCCAATGTTTCTTGGACTTGCTCAAAAGAAAAGTTAACCACGATAGTGACTAATGCTCGTTCGTCTTGCTTGAATATCTCGTATTCAACCTAATCTTGTTCCCAAAATCACACCTTTAGTGAATCTCCTTGACAATATGATGAGCAGTTTCAATTAAAAATAATATTAAATATTCTATGAATTTTTAGATGATTATATCCTTACCAATCTACTTAATTACATGGCTAAAATAATGATTTGAAACAATTAGGCTTTTCAACAAATGCTTTTTTTAAGTCAGGTTACATTTGGAGTCAGAACATCTGCGTTTATTGAGGCTAGACTAATAGGAATTATTTATTTAGTTTTAGCAATTGTTTATTTGATTTTAATGATAGGGTGGATAATTTCAAGGAAAAATACGTTAAATAACGCTGTTTTACTTATTTACATCCTTCAAGGGGTATTATCCCCAGTGTTGTTGCTAGTATCTGGCATAATCTTAATACTGCAAGGCTGGCGTTTAGATCCACTTCTTCAATTTCAACAATTTTTGCTATTATTGTTAATAATTTATCTCAGTTTTAAAGATATTATGATTAACATAATTCAAAGAATTAGATAATTATTCCTCAGATTTGCTTGTAGCCCCCGAATTGTATTTGAGGGCTTTACGCATCACCACTTATAATCGAATGGCACTACATTTTTTTGCTTCAAAATCCAAGGCAACAGTTTGGCAATATTTCTAGCATCATCAATGCCACGATGATGCGTCCCTTCCAATTCTATGCTTACCAGTTGTAATGCTTGTGCCATACCGTATCGTTTGGGTAAGCCTTGGGCATCACTAAACTGTTGTTTAAGATTAACATGAGGATAAGCAATAGGAAAAGGAATGTTATGAAAATTGCTATCTTGTTTAAACTGGTTTCGATCATAGTCTCCCCACGAACCAAACACAGCATTCGGATATTTAGACAGCCATTGTTTGAGCATAGCGATCGCCTCCACATATCCAGGAGCATGATCTACTTGTGTCTGATTAATCGAGGTCAATAATTTACAGAAATCCGTGAGGACAGGATAGCGAACAGGTTTGATAAAAGTTTGAAACTCATCGATTACCATCAGAGTTTGCGCTTCAACCATGATAGATCCAATTTCGATGATTTCCATCTCCTGTCGTTTGATGCTTCCTTTGTCACAACAAGTTGCTTCCAAATCGAGGACTAGAAAATAGTCATATTGATTCAAGTTCATCATGCCAAATAAAAGTTGTGAATAATTTGAGTTTTAATGATATAAGCAAAATACCACCAAGCCAATCAATAGCTTGGTGATAATTCTTAAAAATGCCGCCAGAAATTCTTGCTAATAGATTTCAGACTAACGGTTTTTGGTTCAGATTTATCCATCACGGTAGTCTGCGGAACAGCTACAAGCAAAGAACTAAGCAATTCTCGTTGATGATCCACATCTTCCACACTCCGGTAAACCCTGCAAGGATCAATTTGCATTCCGAGGGGAGTCGGAACAATTTTCAGATAATCGTTGATTAATTGAATGTAGCCAGCATTGAAATTTCGATTGGCGACGTAAGGACGCAACAAATCGAGTAGTTGTATCGCTCTTCTGATTTCTGAAATATTACGGCTGTCTATCTGAGGTTGGCTCTCTTGATAACCCTTATTCTTCTTCTCAGCTACCAAAGTTTGATATTTGTAAATGGCTTTTTGAGGCGTAGATAGAGAATGTATTTTCTGTTGGGAATTGTACCCAACTCTTCCCCACTCAACAGTTAACTGGTTGCCTTCGACTTTGGCACTCCAGAATTTATTGCTGTTGCGAAGTGCATCAACAAAAACAAGATATATTTCCATAATTTTTGAGGATTTAAATTCTATGGAGGTGAACATTTTAAAACTCCTAGTTCACCTCTTTACTTACTAATTCATAATTTTTTGGGCATTGCCCCAGTGAAGCTGATATTGTAAAGCATCTAAAATTGATTCGGCTTCGTCTACAGTTAGACCCTCTAATTGAATGCAAATATCATTCAAATCTTGTGAATTAGATTCGGGAATTATCAAAGTGCAATCTTCTAATGTTTTTGTAATCGAATATTCAACTAACTCGCACTTAAATACATATGTCGATAAAATTATACGAAGCAACAGTTTTATTTCTGCATTGAGTTTTTCCAGATATGCACCGTATTTTTCAACCAGTTGATCAATCCGTGCAGTTTGTCCGTAGTAGCTCACTAAATCTTTCGACATTTGATTGCTCCTTGATTTATTGCTTATTCAAAACTGACCAGACAGCATTTTCTTATCTGTTTCACTAAGATTTGAGTCGTTTAAAATTTCTACAATTTTGTTTCCAGCTTCGACTGCTTCTGGGGTGTAATTAACTGGCGGAGTGAATGTATAGTGAGAATGATTTTTATCACTTCGGTCTTCACTAAATGACATAATTGTCTTCTTGAGTTATTCCAAAAACTATCCGCGAAGCGTTCGTCTTTGACGTTGGCACAGCCATCGCCTCCACCTGAAATACAGAAGCGATCGCCTAATTAATCAATTCAAATTAAAACGAGAAGTCCGCAGAGATTTGGTAGGTCTTTCTGCGATCACACTAGAAGCCGGTCGCGCCACCTTCGCCCAATCCCGCATTCGCTCTATGGCAGCAGCATCCTGGACAGCAAGCGGCGTGATGGTTTGACGACAAGCCTCTAAATCTGCAAGTGTTACCTTCTGTGGTCGTCCTTCATCAAATGCTAATAGTGCGGCTTCAGATGCTAGGGTTTCGAGTTCTGCACCGGAGAACTTGGCGGTGTTGGCGGCGATCGCTTCTAAATACTCCTGTTGAACGAAAATACCAAAACGCTCCAGGTGAATCTTCAGGATTTGCGCTCTCTCAGGCTCAGAGGGCAAGTCAACAAAGAAATTCTCGTCAAATCTGCCTTTGCGCTTCAGTTCAGAAGGCAATGCTGACGGGTCGTTACAGGTGGCCACAACGAATACCCCAGCCGTACATTCACTCATGAACGTGAGGATATTACCGAGTATTCGCTGGGAAACTCCAGAACTATCACCCTGACCAGACAAGGCTTTCTCGATTTCGTCAACCCACAAAACGCACGGTGCGATCGCTTCGGCAGTTTTCAAAGCCCTACGGACATTGCCCTCAGATTCCCCAACCAAAGAACCAAGCATCGAGGCGATGTCAAGTTGTAGTAGTGGTAAATTGAGGATATTGGCGATGTTCTTGGCACAGTGCGACTTACCCGTTCCGGGCGGCCCTGCCAGTAGCACACCTTTGGGTTGTGGTAGATGCAGTGATCGCGCTTCTTGTGTGAACAACCGCCGCCGCCGAGTTAACCACTCGCGTAGTAAATCGAGTCCTCCAAAGGGAATTGTGGCAGGTTTACCTAACTCAATCCCCATTTGCGACAGTAGCCGAGTTTTGTACTGAACCACCCTCTCGGTCAAGTGCTGATCAATCACGACTCCCTTGGTAGGATTCCAGATTTGTTTGACGCTCAATCTCAGAAAATCGCTAATTTCTTCCAGAGTTAACCCCAAAGCAGCGCGTGCTAAAGATTCTGTTTCTTCACCAGTTAACTCAATGGTGAAGTTTTGTTCTTGTTCTTGTGCTACTTGTTCTAAGTAGGAAAGATAGCTTTCTAGGTGGTCTTGAATTTGATCAACAGTAGGCAAAGGCACTTCAAAATGTGGAATTAACCGCACTAAAGACTCGTGCAGTTCGATATTTTGACCCAGAAAGATGATCCGTTTGTCGGTGGGTTTGAGCCTGTGATAAAGGTTCTTCACCCTCGTGAGAATCTCCCAGGATAACTGCGGTGAGTTCTTTCCAATGAATGGATGGACATCACCCAAAATGAATACCCCTGCACCATCGAAACTGTTGATATACTCGAAAATGTACAGCAACGGGTCAGCGTGAGCAGGACGCTTGTACTCTGGTACTGGTTTGAAAACCAATCCACCATCTGATGCAATTTCGCATAGTTCCAGCCCCGATACTCCCAGATTCCAGAAGTACAAGGGACTGTCTAGTTTTTCTCGCGCCTGAGAGGATAGCCATTGAACAATTGTGGCTTCTTCTGGGGACATGACATCTAAAGCCACAATTGGGATTTGAGAATCAATTGTTCTCAAGAGATTAATTAAGTTCATTGTTCTTGTTTATACGGTAATGGTGCGAGTTCTTCGTGAGTTCTTATCAGTTTCACGATCACCTCATGAAGTTCGGCTTTGCCGTCGAAAATCTCCGCAGTTCCATCACTGAAAGCAATCGCTGAAACCAAAGCATTAATCAGCACACACAAGCCTTCAGCATTTCCTTTGATCACGATTCGTTCTCTTGCGTTAATCGTGGTATAAATATGAACCATCGCGTATTCTTTGGGTAATTCGCTCATAATTTTTTGTGCTGGGGGAAGTGTTTAATTTCCCCCGTTAGTTTTATTGCCGTAGCCGTGTTTGGTGATTAGAATTAGTCCGAAGCTGCTGGGTTTGAGCTTCCGGCTTAAATTCTCGTTCGCCTTCCACAACTCCCAATGCTTCTTCAAACGGCTGGGTCGCTTCCAGGCAAGAAAGCCCTTCAAATCCCTCGGCTTCTACTCGCACTTGACCAGTTTTGCTGTCAAAATGTATCAGTATTGAGCGTTCCATTTTTATCTCCGTGCGAATTGTTTAACTTCCTGATGCCCTGCAAAAGTCAATCGCATAGTTTGCACTGACCCATTGGTGGTTTCTTCTATGGAACATTCGCCAAACTTTTCACGTAATTCTTCAGTTTTGGCTAAAACCATCCGTCGCCCGTAAGTCTGCATTAACTTGTGGCTGAAGAAATTTTCACCAAGCCGGGGAGATGTTTCATATTCGTCATGAATCACGTCATACACACCAGATGTAGAGTTCCACCGAAAACCAATGTCTGCACGGGCGTTGATTGTGCGACTACTGACGATGATTTCCGCACTCTGCCCTTCCTCATCTCCGTAGTACGCCCTGAGTGGCTGTGCTGTTTCGTGGACTTGGGGTTGGAGTTTTAGATCCTCCAGTGCCAGGACTAAGCACTTACCGTTGGTTAATTTGGTTTTGACTGTTGAAAAATGCGACATATTATCTCCTAACTGCTTGAGTAACTAATGAAACACGAACAGTAGTCACCGAATCTTTCATTACGGTTTCCACTACTTCACCGCCTAATTGCATAGCAAGTTTCGGAAGATACAAGTTGATGTACTCTTGTTGCAGCTTGGGCAAGAAATTTGCACCAAGTCCTTGTCCTGCTTTTGCTATTCCTGCGCCTTGGTCATATTCGCTGATTAAGCACTCGTACTCAGTCCCATTCCAGAAAAAGCCCAAGTCATTGCTGAGGCTGGAGATTTGGTTTCGGGGTACAACGATGTGAGCTACCTGTTCTCTCTTGTCCCCATGCCATCCTTATAGATTCACCGGCTTGTCGTGAAACATGGGAAAGAAACCGAATCTCTGCAATGCTTCGACCAGACAGGATTGGTCTTTAAATTTGACTGCAATTTTGGAAAAATGTGACATGATGAAACCTGAAATACTAGCTTTGGTGCAATGCTCATGAGTAAGACTCACAAGCACTGCACTTTTTGTCAACGGAACTTGAGCGACTTAACAGTGGCTTGAGTTAACCCAACATCGTTGCTTGCTAACTGTTGCAGATTGCGCTGCTCGTCTACGAGTTTGGAGTAAATGGAATCAATCTTCTGCTGCAACTGAGTGCGCCCATCCACACCCAAATTCTTTAGAGCGATCGCTGGGTCATTAACGATGGAATCCAGATGCTCCATCATTTCTTGCAGACTACCGCCAGCTTCAGGACTAGCATTCGCCAGCAGCACTCGCACTTTCTGAAGATGTTTCTCCATCTTCTTCTTAAACAAAACTGGCTTGCGTCCCGGTTGCCAGTCAGCCAACTCTTCCAACAACTGTGCGGCTAGTTGTTCACCACCGGCTACTGCTGCTTCCTTGAGTCGTTGTTCTAGATTTTGGTCGTATTGGTGAATGAACTGGGTGATTTGTTGCAAGCATCTAGCCTGCTCAGAGTTGAGTTGTTCAGACAACGCTGGGATAATCACCGGACGACCGATGACTACTTGCAAATAGTCTTCTAACTCAGGCAAAGTCGGGAATGCCTTGATCAGATTCGCCTTCACTTCTTCTTGCTTATTTTGGGGTAGTTCCCATACATTCAGCGAGATGAAGCTTTTGATACGCTCTTGATAATCAGCCAAGCCTTGCGCGTAATCGTCCTTCAGTCCAGCCCGTAAAGTTGGTGCGATCGCATCTCTAATATTGATCAACTGACTCCAAACCAGAGGTGCAAGGTCAATCGGACAAATCCAATCACCGTTGTCGCTGGTCATCCACTCCTGAACTGAGGCTATTTCTTGCCTCAACTGGCTAGCAGCTTCATCCAAAGCTTTAAATACTTTGATTCCTCGCAAACCTACTTCGGAAGACTTCACCTTCAGCAAGTCTGATTCTTCGCCTTCAGCATTCAATACATCCGTCCAGCGAGGCGAATTGCTTTTCGTGGTTTTCTTCAGCTTAATTGTTAACCGAATCCGAGTTTTATTTAATTTTGAAAAGTTGTATTGTTCGACTACTGCATCTTGTAAAAATGCTTGACTGTTAGCAATTGCTTGTACCATTATTCAGTACCTCACTATTTTCACTTTTTTTTAGCGAAGCTATTCCAAGTTTCGTAAGGAGTAAGGAGTCAGAATACAGGATTCAGAATAATTCAAATTCTCATATTTGATGAGTACGCTAATATTCCTAAACCATGATTAATTCTGACTTCTGACTTCTGACTTCTTACCAAGTTTCTACAAAACAATCCAATAAATCCCTTCTTTACGAACCATTCGAGATTGATTGTTGATTGTTGCTGTTCCTAACTGTTGACTATTTTTGAGTTGCTGAATATTTTTGATTGTTCGGTAGACTATCTTGTGGGAAGTACCTCTTTGCCATTTGATAGGATATTTCACCACTGGAGGTTTAGGTTTACTCATTTTTTCGTCTCTACTTCCAAATAAAATCCTGTCCCTGTGTTAATAATTTCGGCAAAATTTTGACTTACTAAACTTGGAATCACATAATGGCTGAAGGTAAGTCTAGATAACTTAACTCGTCCACCCATGTTCTTTAAAAACCTCAAACAAGCATGGGTATCATTCATAAAAGTTTTCATTTTTTTCTCCAAAATTTTAAGTTTTCTACTGCATCCCAATTGCAGTAAGTCACTCGAAATAATGCTGTATCAATTAGGAATTTTGTTGATATTCCGGTTAACAAAACTCCTAATATCAAACCAATTAGAAACTTGTTCATGGAAATTTGCTCCAATAACTCACACAAGTTCCGCGTAGCGATTGCTTACTCCACAATTGTCAGCGATGGAGCTTTACGTTTGAGATTACCGTTACCGTCATCTCCATTTGTAGCGATTGTTGAAAATTGGGAGCATTCTGATGTCTTACAAAGAAATTGCCAATGGTTGATTTGTTGCCTTATCCGATGTTCCACCAAAACAATTTGATTTTTGTACTTTGGGTCTTTTCCACTGATTAAATATGCATCACCCAAAGTGTAAAACCCAGTCGCAACATAATACCTTTTATCAATACTCAGTAGAGCATTCCAGGCTTCTTGTAACAAAATTTAGGGGTTTAAGTCCCCGGCTTCTATCAAGCCGCAAGTGTTGTGGCTCTTTCTAAATCCCCGTTACAACACGGAAAAAGCGAATTGCGAATTGCGTTAGCGGAGCGGGGCGGGAGCATCGTTGCGAATTGATTTTATCCCCAACCCCGTGGAATTGTGATTGTTACTTGCATGGTAGTTTTCCTGTCAAGTAGTCTTAATTTTCTAGAACATCTAAAGCTTGAGCTAATGCCTGAATGACATCAGCAAGTGTTAATTCGCTACCATTTTCATTTATGAATTTGAAAACCTGGGGGTTTTCCTCTTTGAAATCTATCAGCGCACTCCAGATGTTTTCTAGTTGTTCATGCACTGCTTCTAACTTTTGATTATCGGTAGCCAAGGCTTTCTCTAATGTCTGTTCGCACATGATGTTTACCTCATATAAAAAGCGGTCTGCTGTTAACAAACCGCTTGCATTTTTGATGTGTTGTGGTGGTTTAATGCGAAAATCTGGCTAACAGTTCTTCACGCGATAATTGCAGACACATGGGCGTAAATTCTTCTGCCGATAACTGTAATAAACTATCGACTACTTTTGATAGTTCCTCATCCACTTCCCCAAATCGAAATCTCAACAAATTTTCTACTACTTGGCGTTGTCCTTGTTGTACTCCCTCTTGTACAGCAGCAGTCCTGGCTTCTTCGTATGCTTGAGTTAAATTCATGATCAACTCCTGGTCATCTTGGGTTAATTCTGTTTGTGTCATCACACTGATACGCCATCTGTAAACTATTTCTAAAACGTTCTTACGTAGTCGGCTTTCTCTTGGCAGTGCTACCAGTTCGCTTACCGCTTGTCTTTGAACTGCCCCACGTCCCAAAAGTCTGAACCAGAGAGTTTCTTCTGTTACTGGTAGCTCGTTAACAACTACTATCGCTCCCCTGAAACAGTTTTGAAAAAAGTACAATCCACTTGGCCAATTATCTGAGTCTAGTTTAACCTCTAAATCCGCCAACAGAGTTTTTGAAAGGCTGGGTGATATAATCCACAGTCTCGCTAAACTGTCTTCTGGAATAGTTGTGTCTTCTCTGTTGGCTTTGCGCTGCGCGTCTGCAATCACTGTGAACAATTTTAGGAAACAGTTCCTTACCTCTGTTCTACTCGGTTGATTGCTAAATGGTTCTAGCAATGCCGTATTCATTAAAGCGATTCTGCCTAACAATCCTAAATTCGTGGCTTGGGCTTGGGGTGCAGGTGAAAATAATACATCTACAAATCTGGCTGCGTCTGCTACTTCTTTGTTGACTTTCACTTCCCCTAACGGAGCAAGCAACTCCTCTAAAAACTGCTTTGCAAATTTGTCGTGCGGTTGTTGAGTCATTTTCAATCGGCGAATCTCTTGTCTATACTAAGCTGCAATCCCTTCCTCCAATTCCTGCGGCTGCCTTCTGACAATCCCCGCTACGCGCATAAAATCCTCCAACCCCACAGCAGCCTCCAATGCTTCACCATATTTGATTCGATCTACTGCATTCGACCAGTGCGTTGAATGCTCAAACAGCAATCCCAGCATTGAAATTCTCTTGTAGCATCGCCATGTCTTCGGCATTCCTCCAACCAACACCAGCCTATATCCCGAAATCTGCAATACCTCTTCTGTTGAGGACAAGAGAATTGCACTCGATTTGTCTATCCAAGTTTGTGTCATGATTGATACAAAGATTTTTGAAGTGGGGCGATCGCTTCTCTTGATGGAAGTTTTCAAAGAGGAAACGCAATTGATTGCTACTTGACCGTAATTTTCTTTTGAGGAAGTGGAAGCCAAGATTTTGGACTGTGACCAGGAAAAGGTTTGCCAAACCCTAGAACCAGAGATACCCCAAATCTCCCACTTAGTTAATGAACAAAGGTTAGTTGGGGATATTAGCTGATTTTGTTAAATTCAGTGTAATTGAAAATATTGTAGAGTCAAGAAAAGTCCTAAGTATTGCCCTACGCAACTTACACTATGACAATCGCACCCTTAAGCTGGCAAGAACTAGAAACCCTCACGGATTATCAAATAGATCCCGTTAATGGTCTCACCAACGCTAAAGCCCGGTTGCGCTTGTTTGGTCAGCCCGAATCGGATGTACGGGTAACGCTGTACCGTGATAACCACGCCTGGTGTCCTTACTGTCAAAAAGTTTGGTTATGGCTAGAGGAAAAACAGATTCCCTACCGCATCGAAAAAGTGACAATGTTCTGCTATGGGGAGAAAGAAAGTTGGTACAAACGTAAAGTACCATCAGGAATGCTCCCCGCGATTGAGCTAGATGGACGGATTATTAAGGAAAGTGATGACATTTTGATCGCTTTGGAAAAGGTTTTTGAGCCATTGAGCCAAGGTATGGAAGACCGCAGGGTGCTTCCTCTACGTCAATTAGAACGACTTTTATTTAGAGCCTGGTGCGCTTGGCTGTGCTATCCAACAATTTCTTCTCAACAAGAAAAACGCAACCGAGAACAATTTATCGGAGTGGTGGCTAAGGTCGAAGAAGCTCTGGGTCGCACCCCAAGCCCTTATTTTCTAGATAGCTTCGGCATCGTTGATGTCATTTTTACGCCTTATGTAGAACGAATGAATGCCAGCCTTTTCTACTACAAGGGCTACTCACTGCGGGAGGAAAACCCTCGCTTGAGCGCATGGTTTGCGGCAATGGAAAGCCGACCGACCTACTGCGGCACTCAGAGTGACTTTCATACCCACGTACATGATTTGCCGCCCCAGATGGGGGGCTGTTGGGAAAACGGCGAAACCCAGATGCTTCTCAATAAAGCGCGAGTAGATAACGGCCCCTGGTTTGGGCTACCAGATGTTACTTATCCAGAACCCGAAAACTCCCGCATGGAAGCTCTTCAACGAACTATCGAACACCGCATCAATATTATCCGAGTCAACCCCTTAGATGATAAATTGTTTGATCAAGCCCTACGTTGTGCTTTAACACATATGATGACAGGTCAAGACTGTGTACCTCCATCTGGATCTGATGCAGCTCTAAGATATTTACGCGATCGCATTAATGTACCTAGAGATATGTCTATCTATGCAGCCAAGCGATTGAGGACATCCCTGGAGAAAACCGCAGCTCTTGCAGGTGATGGGCAACCAGACCCTATTCCCACTAAGCATCGACGAGATCAAGACCCGTCTAACTTTGTCAGAAAGTAAAAAGTCAAAAATCAAAAGTCCTATATCTTAAGGCTTTGAACGATTGAGAATGGTCTGTTTATTTACGCCTTGCGGTACTAGGGGGTTGAATTTGTGATTTATAGTACAGGAACAAGGAGAAAAAATGGAAACCTTAGAAAGTTATAAAAACTGAATCTAATTGAGAATGGTAAAAATTGGCATAATGCTATAGTTCTTGCTGAAACTGATATTTAAAATTCACTTACTTAACCTGAGTTCGGGTGGAACGTGATTTTGTGAGGTGCTGAAACCTTGGACGTATATAGCTATGAAAAATCAATAGTTTTGAGGATTTCTTATCCCGAACTTAGGTTAACGCCACAAAAAATCAAATATCTGCAAGAGCCTTAATAGCTGGCCCGTTAATAACTTTACCTTGGGCATCAAAACGAGAACCGTGACAGGGACAATCCCATGTTTGCTCTGAAGAATTCCAACTCACAATACAATTGAGATGGGTACAAACTGCGGAATGTTGGTGTAGTGTACCACTTTCATCACGATAGGCAGCGATTTTAGTTAAACCATTCCTCACCACTGCGGCTGTCCCTGGGGCAATTTTTTCTACGGAATCTACTTCTCCTGGTGTTACCCAATCTAAATATTGAGAAGCAACGTTGATATTTTCCGATATAAAATCACCAACTGCACCGACTCTAGCCCGTGATGGATCGTAAACTTCTGCCCATCTGTTTTTGATCCCCAAAATCATATCTGATAACAGAATGCCGGCGATTGTACCGTGGGTCATCCCTAAACCAGAATCACCTGTAGTGATATAGATATTGTCTGCATCGAAAGGATTTTTACCTATATAAGCAATCCCATCATCAGCATTCATGACCTGACCTGACCAATGAAATAAAATTTCTGCCGCCATTGGGAAGCGTTCTTGTGTCCATTTTTGGAGATTGGCATAACGTGCATCAGCATCATTAGCTTGGCCTGTTTTATGGTCTTCACCACCGACAATTAAAACATCATGTTGCTCATCTAAATTTTGCAGGCGCACATAATGATAAGGATCAAGAGTATCCCAATATAATGCTTGAGTAACAGAACCACGAGGCACTTTTGCACCAATGACAAAGGTGATATAAGCAGCCTGCTTGAAGTGCATTGTAGCCACGTTACTAATAGGAGAGTTGGTTGCTACGACTACAGCATCGGCAGTTACTACTTGACCATTGCTTGTTTCTACACGGGCTGTTGCACCACCCTCGATTTTTTCAACATGGGTATTACTATAAATTCTGCCGCCACGACGTTCTATAACTGCAACCAATCCCGTGAGATATTTGAGTGGGTCAAATTGCCCTTGTTGGGGAAAACGTAGACAGGCACCTGTATCCAAACCTTCTAGCGGTGCTTGTTTCACGAGTTCGACATTACTAAGTCCAGCACGATGTACAGCTGCTAATTCTCTCTCCATCTCATCTAAAGACTGAAGGTCAGGTGGAAAAAGATAGCCATCTAGTCGAACAAAGTCACAGTCTATATTTTCTTGCATGGCGATCGCTTCTATAGTATTAATTGCTGTAGTATGACTTTCAGCAATCAATTTGGCACGTTCTTCACCGTGCATTTGCTCTAGTTCATAGTAGCGATAACTCAAAACGTTTGATAAATGGGCTGTTGTGCGTTCTGTTTGACCTCCACCTACAGGTCCATCATCTAGCACTACTACAGATTTACCCGCACCAGATAGCATATAGGCAGTTGACATCCCTGCAATACCCGCGCCGACAATACACACATCTGCATGGGTGTTTTCTACCAGCGCAGGTTGGACTGGTACTGTTGCCGTAGTCATCCAAATAGAAATAGTTTTTCCCGAATCACTTTGCATATTTTTATTCCTAAATTCCCTACTAGGAATGCTCAAATTTTTCGCCTTTCTGCATCTACACTCGCAACTTAATACTATTTAGCTACTGCAAATTTTAGACGGTTACTCTTATTGAATTTATCTACAGTCAGATAGAATTAAAAAATCTACCTTAATCAAGATAAAATATCCGTAAATATTCCTAATATTAATTCTCTACTTGCTGATTGTGCAAAGGTAAAATGACTAAAAATATTGATTATTTTCGGTCAATTTGCCTGAAAATAATCAATATTGTCAAATGCCGCAGCGTCATTGGACTAAAGTATTGTAAGATTTGGCTGTGCAAAAAATGGATTATTCAGACGCAATTCAAACACTTAAAAATTCAGATCCAATATTGGCAACGCTAATAGAAATAGTTGGAGATTGCAAACTCTCTCAAGTGCAACATACTGGAGACTTGCTGTTTTCGCTTTCACGCTCAATCATTTACCAGCAACTATCCGGTAAGGCTGCTGCTGCTATCCACAATAGATTTTTGCTACTTTATCCTCATAGCCCTTACCCAACAGCTTCACAGATTCTCAATACTCCAGATGATGTTTTACGAGGTGCAGGTATTTCCCGTTCAAAAATTTTGTATCTCAAAGATTTAGCTCAAAAAATAGATGGATTGCCTACTCTGGAAGAATTGCAGACAATGGATGATGAAGAAATCATCAATACTTTAACACCAATCAAAGGCATCGGACGTTGGACAGTTCAGATGTTATTGATGTTTACCCTACATCGCCTAGATGTTCTACCTGTCGATGACTTAGGTATTCGTGCAGGGATTCGCAAGCTGTATGGTTTAGCAGAACTACCGAAGAAAAAAAATGTAGAAGATTTAGGACAAATGTGGAAACCCTACCGGACGATTGCTTGTTGGTATCTGTGGCGGAGTTTAGAATTGTCCTAGCTATCTTCGTGCAATAAATATACACCTAATTCAGAGTTTTAGACCCAAATTTTTGATAACTGTTTTCCAACAGTGACACAAGCTGGTTAAGTACCAACATTCTTAGTTGAGTCTACAACTTGCGGTAAGTTATACATTGAAGAAAGTTCCTGAACAGGAGGTTGCACCAACTCCTCCAAATCACTTGAATACAACCGATTGATGCGATCAGCGAAGCTGGGCGTTCCGCCATCGCCAGGGCGTAGGCTGTACGCCATCGCAGCTCACCTGCACGTTCATATTTTATAACTTGTTTGCCGTTATATCGAACTTAATATTCTTTTAATTTTCTCAATCGTTAATCAACTACCTTGCAACATTAATTCTGTATTTTCGTTAAATAGGAAATTATGAATCGTCAAAAACTTCAAAATAAATCTTTTAAATTCATGGTAGCTTTTTTAATTTCGGCTACAGTAATGATGATTTATATTGAACCAACCTTGGCTAAGGACAAAGTTAAAATTAAAGACTCAGAATATGGCGGTAACGGTTGCCCTCAAGGATCTGCTAGTGTCAGCATTAGTCCTGACGGACAAGAGTTAAGTATTTTATTCGATAAATTTGTCGCTTTAGGAAATCAAGCAACAGAATCACGCAAAAGCTGTACCTTTAGTATTCCAATTCAAGTTCCTCAAGGTTTTCAAATTTCTATCTATGATGTTGATTATCGAGGATATGTTGCACCTAAAACAATAGGAAGACTAAGAGTAGAGTATTTTTTTGCTGGTCAGCGTGGCTCTGTTTTTTCTAGAACATTTAGAGGCGAAACTGACTACAACGTTCGAGATAAATTAGTAAGTATGCGTGGTGCATGGTCAGCTTGTGGCAATAATGTAAATATGCAGTTGAATGCTGCAATGGTCGCCAGTGGTCAGGGAATAGCAACTGTTGACTCATTTGATCTTGCTTCCCGTGGTTTGGTTTATTACATCAAATATCGTCAATGTAAAAAGTAAAATAAGAAAATGAACATCAACAGATTGCAAGAACTCAAGCAAAAACTGACTTCTGAAGCAGATTTATCCAAAATCTGGTCATTTTATATGGATAATTTTGCGGATCATCTGGAATTTACTGAACTGGGTGAGCCTTCAGATAATGAATATCTATATACTGTCATCCACAAAACTTGTGAGCAAATATTTGGCAAGGCAGTAAAGATTACTGACTTTTTGCCAATCTACATTACCGAGTATGGTTTTTTTCATGCCCCTTTCCAAGCTGAACGGCGTATTGGGGGCGTGATTTATTTCGAGGATATCAAAATTGGATTAATTGCTGTATCTGCGGATTATCCTCCTACCGATGAAGTTAAGTATTCGCGTTTTTCTGAGGTACTTCAATTGCCAACACTTAATCGCAACGACCTCAATTGAAATAATCAAATTTTAGATTGTTTCGGACAATAACCCTGACATATCTAATACTCGTTCTGACCAAGCACTAGCTTGCTCAGACATATTTTTGCGTTCGCTCTCATTAGACCAGAGGCTAGTGAATTTTAATTTCCACCTAGCTAGCTGGACTTGAATATTAACCAATTCTTCGGCATATTCCGGTTCAATTTCTGAAGCTGTCCACTCAATAAAACACATGGTTTCATCTGCCACACTTTCAACTGCTTCAGGATAAGCAGTGTTACAAAAAGTTCTCAGCCTAGCTAAATTGGAAGCTATGTGTCCTAACCGATTTGATGTATTTTCACTTTGAAAACTTACTTGTTTTTTATCTAATTTCTGGTTCATTCCATGAGTGCATAACTTTAGATTGGACAATTATGCGATCGCATGACAGTAGAGCGCAAGCACATCGCATATTTCTCTTCTAACCAACAACTGATTGGAGCAGCATAAGTCCATTGCATACCGATGATTAAAAGTAGAAGGAGAAATATCATTCTTATTGACAGCCAAAATGGAGCAGGAGGTTAGAGGTAGTTTAAACTAAGGGCAGGAAAATTAGTATTTTTGAGCAGATGACAGTTAATAATGGATTAATTTTGACGCTGTTTATTCTAATTGCAACAAGCCTATCTCTTGGCTATGGGTTTGGCGTGAAAGCTCGACGTTTACCTTTTACTACAGAAATTGGGTTCACTCAGAAGCAATGGCAATTTCTGCGATGGTGGGTCAAGTTAGCCTTGGTTACTGGAGTTTTGTTACCTATTTGCTTGTTAGCTCTAGATTGGAGACAAACACCTTCATGGGTATTCTGGGGAAGTTACCTATTGGTAGTAACTGTGCAACTCATATCTGAAAGCGTTTTTAGTAAGTGGTTAGTGCCAAGTGTTGTTGTACCTATTGGTTTTTTCTACACAGCTTTTCGCTTGTGGCAACTGCTAAACGGATTCACGCAATTAACATTTTCCTATTTGACATTATTGGGCTTTGGCATTGTTGTGTTGTTCTGGTTTGCTAACTTAATCATGTTGATGGTGATGGCGATTCCAACCATCTTTATGGGTTCGCAGTCATTTTCACAATCTTAACTTTTGTGAAAAGTTTTTACTACATCACCGAAAGCCCTGTTTTACCAAAATCACCGTTCACAACCAATTCCATCTCTATCCCTGTCGAACCTATGCGGATCTGGTTGATTCACTCTAAATCTGCGGTAAGAAATATCACGGCAATCCAAATCTGGCGAGTTCGGCGGAATACAAAAATCTGGATAGGAGCGATCGCATGATTTCACTTGAGTCTGAGTAGTTGCAGGCTGAGTATTTTTCTTACCTCACCGGAAATCCCAAGGCATCACGGGCTGGGATTGATTCCAAAAGCCCAGCTTTTGACTTTTGGCATTAGCCTCAGCTTGCAGAAATTGGTCTTTGGTACTGGCACAAGCTTTGAAATACTGCCGATACGCCACATTTTGACCTCGTGGTTTTACGTCAATCCCAAATTTTTCATCGCCTTCCACAAATTAGATCGTCGCTTGTGCTGGACTTTCCATTGGGATAACAAGCTCTGATAATTCTCTGGTGCTAACTCTTTCAAGGCAGACATCCATTGTGCATTTTTCGTATAATCTGAGTTTTGGGATGCTTCTGGTAATGGTACGAAATTGTGTAAGTTTGCTTTCCAATAAGCCATTACTCTTTCCCACAAATCGGGGGGTGCATATTCTTGGAGATACATTCTCCTAGAAATATCATCCGGTGTCGATAGTTGATTAGATTGAATCACAACTTCATAAAATTTAGGTAATGGGGATTTTCCCTGGTACTTTATTTGGGTCAAATCTCTTGTTAACAAATGTATTACATTGTACTCCCTACCTAGTTGTGCCGGATCTCCAGGTAAATTCTCTAACCACTCGATAATTTGTTGCCTAAACCAAGTATGTCCTTTTTCTTCAGTCGTAATACTATCGAGTAACCAATGTAACCACCAGGTATCTACGGCTTTTGTATTTGTATAAAAATCCGAGTATCTGTAAGGTGTACCACGTTTAATTATCGATTCACGCCAATAAGTAAATAAGGCTTGCTGAGTATTTTTACTAACTGGTATCTCGGCAAAAGCTTTGAACATTCTCGACCAGTCGTAACAACATTCAAAAGCAATCTGCTGAATTTCTAGAGCATTTGCCCGTTCTATTTCTCCCAATTCTCGAACAGCTTGCTGGTAATAGCGAAGTAAAGTTTTTTGCTTTTCACCATTTCCAGGATCGTAAGAAAATCCGCCCAATGTCACAAATAGCAGCGAATTTTCTGGTGTCCAGGGATTTTTATCTTGCTTGTTTTTTAATAACGCATCCAATGTCTCTTGAATTACTATCAGACTTTCTCGATATTCCTGTTTAGTCAACAAATCCTCAATTACAGGTAAACCATTTTGCCATTGCTGGGAAATAGTAGCCCGAAGATTGCTCAAATATACCTCTGGCGTGGCAAATTGCTGCATTAATTCCATGTAGAGTATATGCCAATAAGAGTAAGTATTCTCTAGGTCATACTTCCACCCTTTACTTTCCCGATTAGCTGTCATCCCATCTAAAACTAATTTTTTTTGCACATCCGGTAAATTAGAGAAGAAATCGATTACAGCATCATCATCTAAACTGGTATCAGTAAATTTTTCTTCCCACTCCCTAATTTTTTGAGCTAATTTGAACCCATCTTGTCTTTGTGACTGCACTAACAACCATTCCCACTCCAACAAGCAGCTTGTTGTAGCTCCTTCCACATGAATACCATTAGCAATTTCCATCCAGTCGGGTATTCCATTAGATATTTCGCTTTCTGCTGACAACAAACTGGCTGCAAAACCATCATCATTACTAAAGCCATTCTCAAAAGCTATTTTTACCAATGGCTTCATCTTTTGTGCAACTGCTTCTAAATCTTCGACGAAAGTACAATCATCAAAATAAGGTTCTTCCCAGCTTACTTCTTGGACTATATATTTCCCTTCTTCCTGGGATGCTTGCCAAATAATTTGATTCCATTCTCCCCATAATTCCGACCAACTTTGAGCTAATTTCGCTAAAGAAGCTGGTTGTGCTTTGCTTATATTCTTCTGGTCTACTGTTTGCGGTGGAGCAATAATTTGATTTAAAGTCTCTTGAGTATCCCCTGGCAGTTGATCAAAGGCACTTTCTCTCTGTTCTCTGGATAAAACATTAAATAATTCATCAAATAACTGAGCGATCTCCGCTTCTGTAAGTGCTTCTAAGATGCGCGAACCAACAGGGATTTGTGATGTGACTTGACCCTGAGTTTTACTTTGGCTCTTTTTTGGCATCTTAGTAAATTTCCTTAGCACTATATCAATAGGCTATTTCAACTAGAGGTAACGTTGACGATAGCCAAACATTATTTAATAATAAGCGTTAATTTATCATTTCCGATTCTCAAAAATTCAGCAATTTATCTTCCAAAGCCGCCAAATATTCCAATTGAACTTTTCCCCATAGTCTCTAAAGAATTCTGCACAGCTTCCTCAAACCTACTGTAGTAGATCCGTGATATGAGATCAGCTACCTTGGCGATCGCAATCTGTTTTTCATGCTCTCGAATGTAGTCCTCTAGTTTTTTGCGGTACTGGTAAGGGCTAAAACCAGTCTGTCTTGTGGGTACGCCAGTCTTAAGGATTTAGTATTAGCCCATTGGAATTTTACAAATCTAAATTGTAGTTGAAACAGTGGAACTTGCAAACTAATAGGAGTTAAACAGTGATTAACACCAGTTCTTTTAGGGTAGCAGCATGGGGAAGGTGGATGCTGTCAACAGTAATTGGTTTTATCGTTGGTGGATTTGTCGGGACTGGAGCAGCATTTGTATCTGTCCTTTTAATAAGTATATTAATCCCTCTGCTACCCTTACCAGGAGCTAATACTCAAGGGGCAATCGGCTATATACTGCTAGGCTGTGCGATCGCTGGTGCTATGACTACAACTACTAAAATATGTATTTTGTTTCCAAATCTGTAACTCAATCCTGATTCTTAGTATTCATTGGCTAACTTGAGATTACAAGATTTACTGATATTTCTCAATCAATATTCTATGCTGGAACACTTTTCCCACCAAGCCTTAGTCAAATCAACTATTATCGGATGTCTGCTTTTTTCTAGTTCCCTAATTCCCTTACAATCTATCGTTGCTAATCCGCAAATTTTGACTACACCACAAGCAAAGACGATCACTCAACAAGTGCTTCAAGATGCGATCGCCAAAGATAAACTTGATAATACTGCAAAAGTCGTTCAAGTTGCTCGAATTGGTAAGGACGATACCTGGATGTACAATCCTGTACCTTACTGGAAAATTGCGATCGCCGATCAGCACCAAAATTTAGTTTATTTCACCACTGATAATGGTAACTTTAGAGTCTTAATGCAAAGGAACGGGCAGAAGACCCATTCTCTGGGAAAACCTGCCCAAGAAATTCCACCACCACAAATGATCTCAAAAGCAATTCGCTTGGCGCGAGAATGGGGCTATCCTGGACAACCATTATTAAAAAATATTTCATCTGAAAAGACAACTTGGGCAAGCGGTTGTGAAAATATTTCCTTCCCCTATCCCTGCGATCCTGTTGTTCGTCAAGGCTGGAAAATTACCATTCCCCACCAACGCCAGCGTTGGGTGTTTCAAGGTGAAACAGCCGATGATTTACAATTGATTACACGTAGTAATCCTGTTATGGAACGCGGCTTACCGATTTCGTTAACCAACGAAATCAAGCGCATCGCCAGTAAACACTTGCAAATTTTACCCTCAGTTGTTTTGATTACTAAAATCGAGCCTCAAACTTTTACTGATAGCTGTTTAGGATTAGGGAATTTGGCCCAATCCTGCGCTCAACAAAGAATTCGGGGCTATAGGGTGACGGTAGAAGGAAAGTCTCAAGCACAGCAAATATATCGCATTAGCAGTGATAAAGTTTATCTTCGTACCGAAGCGATCGCTGGACTTCCCACCCGCACTGATGAGCTACCAACTGCGATCGCTCGTACAATATTCAACGCTGCCCAATCAGACTTGAAAAAACCCATTACCAATCTCAGCATTACCCAAGTTTCACCAAGATTCAATTGTTTCCGCAGTCCTACGGCTGCACCCAATGAACCTTGCATCCCAACGCAGAACCTTGACGGTTGGAATATCACGGTGACAAATTTTCAGAAATTACTGACTTACACGGTTAATCTTAATGGAAATATTCTTAGCAAGCTATAAGTAGATCAGCGTAAATAATTATTGTTGGAATAAGGCAGGAAGCAGGGGGAGAAAGACTTTGAGCCTTATTTACTTTTCTTCATATAGTTTGGTTTTATTGCACCGACTTACTTAAACCTACAAATCTAATAGTTATCGTTCGCAACCAATTCCATCCCTATCTCTGTCGAACCCATGCGGATCTGGTTGATTGACTCTAAATCTGCGGTAAGGGATATCGCGGCAATCTAAATCTGGCGAGTTCGGCGGAATGCAAAAATCTGGGTAGGAGCGATCGCACTGCTGCACTTGTGTTTGCGTGGTTGCAGGCTGAGTATTTTTCTTACCTCGCCGGAAATCCCACGGCATCACGGGCTGGGATTGATTCCAAAATCCTAGCTTTTGACTTTTGGCATCAGCCTCAGACTGGAGAAATTGGTCTTTGGTGTTGGCGCATCCTTTGAGATATTGCCGATAAACTACAGCTTGTCCCTCTTGCACCATTCTCAGGTTGACAGAGCGGTTGTTCACAAATATCTCAGCTACCAGTCTTTTATATTTATCACGCTCAATTGAACGTACTTGCACAGCCTGACCAACTGGTAACAATTGCTGGAGTCGAGCTTTCGATTTTTGTCCCCAAGGGGTTTGCTTGAGTTCGGGTGCATCCACACAGCCCAGGCGGATAGTAACTGGCTGCCCCTGCTGATTGCGAACTCGTAGCGTATCACCATCACCTACGCTTACCACTTTCATGCTGGGTAAGCTGCTTTGGGCTACAGTTGGTATTCCAGAGAGCAACAAAAGGGTTGCTGCAATGATGCCTGCTTTGTTCATTGGTTTATGTAGGTTTTGCTGCTTTTTGTATCAAATATAACTTGTATTTTCCTTTCGGGCTGTGATTTGGATCAGGTTTAAGGTTTTAATCAAGGGATCAGCTACGCTCTTGCGTTACGCCATCGCTCTTGGCTCAAAATCTCAATTTGCTTTTGATTTTTCCTCAACAGTCAAAGAACGAATTAACTCACGAATAATATCTGTTGCTACTCGTCCTGTTGTTGAACAATATTTTTCTAATTTTTCTACTTCGCTTGAGGTGAGATTGATTGTTATTCGTTTAACAGCCCATTTTTTATTCACAAATTGAAACCTTATTTAAAGTTTCTGATTACCAGAGTATACTGATATTAAATGATACCTAACTAAGTAGTCAATCTGATAGATAAATGCTCCTGCAATTAACCATAAAATTCCAAATATCACTATTATTTGACGTTCAAATTGTGTATAAGTTTCAACAGGTTTTGTAAGACTCAGATGAAAGATAGGTAGAATAAAAGTGCATACTAAAGCAGCCACCAGGGTAGACAGGATAATTACGAGCCAGCCATATAACCCTTCCCACCAACTCATCAATTTTGGAACTAATCCTTGAACAATACCTATCTCTGGTGCTTGAATAGCAGAGATAAAGCGTCTAAGTAGTAAATGCAAATAATGATGCGTAAAAGAAATAATGACAATTGGAGAAAGAAGCCCTATTATTGCAAATATAGCAAGCAACTCCGGGCTACTCGCAATTTGAGCAATGTTATAGCCTAATTTAATTAAGTTCTCACTGACAAATGTAATTACTCTTAAAAATAACATCAGTACAAATGATTTAAGCCAACAGCTAGGATAAGGCAACCAAGAAGGCCAATGAGATTTGGAAGATTTTTGTTGAGTAATATCTACGGTATTTCGCTTTATCATATTTTTCAGTAAAGATTAAAATATCATGTTGCTCAAATGCTAATCTTTATATATCCAATACCCTGTTTATGAAATCACATTCTAACTACTATAATTTTGACGTTTAACAAGTTTTGGCTTAGGTATTGGTCTAGGTGTAGGGGTCGTATTCTCAGAAATCTTGTAATTAGCAACAGCGTCAGCGATCGCCTGCACTTGCGTTTCTGTTAAACATTCAGGACAGTTCACCATCGTTTGCAGCAGTGCGGGTACACCTTGGAACACTGATACAGAACAATTGTTAACTCCTAACCATTTAGCTATGGGAAACACCACAGGTGCGTAAACGAAACTTTCAGGAAGATTTGGAACTACAGAAGTTATCCATCGGCTAAACATTTTTTGATGGTAAGCACTTTGAGAAGTAGGGCTATCAGTCACTGCCACCCAATTACTGCCTTCTCGACGTTTCCATTTGTCATTGTATGCACTAAATGAACCTTTCCATGTTTTGATTTCTAATAAAAAAACACCTTTTAGCCCGATAATTAAGTGGTCTATTTCTGTTAAACCACCTGAGTTATTAGTGGAAATTAAGGCATTGTTAAACATTACCCAAGTGTCTGGGAAGCATTGCAAGATTGTCGATATGCCCCACTCTCCCATACTGCCTTTAAATTGGTTTTTGGCTTGCTTAAATTCATAAACAAATGAAGCTAAACCACCTAATGTACTGCTACCTAAAGCTTGATGAATTTCTTGATGTTTAGCAGATTTTTTAGCAATTATTTTTTCTTGGAATGCTGCTCTAAGCATTGGTGATTGTTGTAGACTTCTCATAGTAAATTGATAATTTTACAGCTTCTCTGAATTAATGAACAAGTTGCATGATTTTGTAATTTGTAACATTCAATTTAAAAATTAGAATTTAATCACTAAGGATTTTTATTGCCATGAGGTTTAAACCCAATCTAAGTCTTCTAGAGCCTGAGCAACTTGTGGGCGCAACTGCCATTGCCATTCTCGTTGAGAATTATTTTTGCTACCTTCCAAATTCTTCCAGTATCCAGAAGCTAATACCCCTGACCAGAACGGTTTACCGTTGTCTTCGCGTTCAGGTGGCAAGTAGCCTAAATGATTTGCAAGCAGTTCTCCGATCCTGGCGTATTGCAGATTTGCACCATTATAATTTTCATACCCAGCCGCTTGCGCTAACTCTGTTGCAGTAATGGTTTGTGCAGGGGCATGGTACTGAGCTTTAAGCATTAACTTATGGCCATCAGTCATTTGACTTCTGATAGCTGTGAAAGCTTGTTTGTAATCATCAACTGTAAGTAATTGATTTGACATATAATTTTGAGAAATTTTTCAGAATTTGTTAAGTAATAAAGAATAAAAAGTTTGTCTACAATCCCTTCAACTCATTTACACGCTGCCATTGCTGCTGCATAATCTTGTAATTGGTAGCATTCGGCTGACGAATTACCGTCAGTAACCCAGCCCTAAAGGGACTGAGTTTCCCGCATACCGTGAAGTCTTATGAGATTTTTCAACACAGGGTCTTGTTTTAAGTTTTCCCTTAACAGAAGTTTTTCTAACAGCTTGCTAGTGAATCGAATTTTGGCGCAAGGTTTAACACCAACACGGCTGTTATCAATCCAATAGCCAATGTCAGGCAGACTAGCAATAATCTTGGGTGGGTCAATGATTTGGGCGATCGCCTACGGTGGGGATACCGTTGGCGAATTCCCTAAACAACTAAATTAGTTTTCTTGTTTCGGTGTATTACATGGAGAAGCTTGTTATAGCTCTCCATGTAATACACTGAAAATTCGCCGTTTTTATGTTAAGCAATATTTCGCCAACGGTATCCGGTGGGACGTAAGCCCATCGCATATATCCCAGCCTGATCTTCAGATTTCCAGATCAGCACCCCATCACCAGCAGCCATGTCTTTTTCGTAGCGTGTGAAAAGCCAAGACATCTGCAAGGGAGTCGCGGATACCTTCAATGATGCGGTAATACTTTGGGTTGCCTTGAAATAGCCAGTAGGTCATTGTTTGGTAGATTTTCTCTAAGAATGGGGTGGAAGAGGCGATCGCTTATTAGAACAAAGGGATTTTCAGATTAATCAATTGGTTCTTTGGTGGAAGAAAGATAATTGGAATTAACCCAACTCTTCAAACCCTCAACTTCAGTCCCCTTGCGGGGTAATAGGCTTTGGAAACCTTAGTCGGGGAAGGCGAGAAGTTTGGAATTGCTATTGTTTCAGTCCCCTTGCGGGGTAATAGGCTTTGGAAACGCTTGTTGCTGAGATTGTGTAAGGCTTTGAAGGTTTTGTTTCAGTCCCCTTGCGGGGTAATAGGCTTTGGAAACAAAAGTTAGAATACGAAGACTTTAGTTAGAAAATACGTTTCAGTCCCCTTGCGGGGTAATAGGCTTTGGAAACTGTCTCAAACTCAGTTGGTTTTGCTTGCTGGGGTAACTGATGAGTTTCA